>JAEYNG010000334.1 GCA_023412695.1 Planctomycetota bacterium
CCTCCGCTCAGCACACCTGCCCACTCACGCGCGCCAGCAGTTCCTCGAGTCGCGCCACCCGCGCGTCCCAGGTATGCTCGCGCGCCCGTGCCCCGTGCCCCTCCCGCGCCAGCCACACCTCGGCGAAGTTGCTCGCGACGATCAGCTCCTCCGCGGCCGCGGACGGACACTCCGACGGCAGCGGCTTGGCCTTGAACGGCCGATCCCCCCGCTTCCCGCCCTCGACGAAGTACCGCGCAAGCACGCGCTCCGATACGCCCGCGATCGGGAACGCCGCGAGCGCCCGCCGCACGTGCCCGCCGACATCACCAGCCTGCAGCCGCCGCGCCGCGATCGCGTCGATGGCCGTGCCCGACACCACCCCGAGTTGCCCGGTAATCGATACCGCCCGCGCCAGCCGCCAGCACGACACCCCAGCGCCCATGCCCCCTTGGATCACCACCGGTAGTCTCGTGCTGGTCATTCACAAGTATATGCACTTTCGGATATACCTGTCCTGAATTGCCGAGCGGCTCCGGCACTCTTTCCGCTGCAAGGAACTCTCAAGCCGCATGAGCCGCCTGTCAGTTCAGGTCCGTGCAGTACCACCCGCTCCGCCCCGCCACCTCAACCTTCACCAGCAGGTGCACCCGAACGCTCGTCTCGAGCAGCCGCCGCGACGCCTTGGGCTTGTCGGTGAACAGGTGCAGCTCCGCACCAGACCCGAGCCCGCTCGCCGCGAGCCCCGCCGACTGACCCAGCGCGGCGGCGATCATCGACGCGTGCGCATCCGCCCACGCACCCGCGACGAGCAGCTCCGACAGCGCACGCTGCTCCTCCACATCCTGGATCCGCGACAGCAGGTGCACCGTCCCCTCGCGATCAACCGCGAACTCGATCCCCTCCGCGTACGGACAGCGCACGCTCACCGGCCGCAGCCCCGGCAGCAGCAGCGCCAGCGCGCTCGGCGCATCCTCCGGCACCGGCACGCCTGCCTTGAGGTGGTCCGGCATCGGGGGGGCGTGCCGGATCTCCTCCTCTTGCGCCGGCATCAACGGCGCACGCCGGACAGGCGCTCTCTCCGGCTCCTGCACCGTCCGCGGCAGCTCCTCCCAGATCACGTTCACCGGCTCGAAATCGACCTCCTCGATCAACTCCGGCACCGGTTCGTCGAAGACCGGCTCCTCCACCACCCGCGCCTCCACGACCGGCTCAACACGCCGCTCGCTCCGCGCCACACGCGCCGGCGCAGTCGGCTCACGCGAGACGGGCTCACGCTCAACCACAACTTCGCGCACCGCCACCTCTCGCACCGGCACCACAACCTCCGGCTCGAACGCCACCGGCAGCTCCGGCCCCGCCACGACCGGCATCGCCGCGCGACGCTCGACCACCGGCGTCGCCCCGGCGATCTTCGCCAGCAGCTCCATCGCCGCGCCCGGATCAAGCTCCGTCCGCCCCGTGAACACGACCTCCGACGGCCGCGACGACGCGATCTTCGCGCCGCACACATCCGTCACGACCTCGCGCCCCACGAACCGCTCGATCGCCTCCGCGAGACGCTTCGCCGCCGGCCGCGCCTTCTCTTCCGCCGCCCCCATCGCCGCGACATGGATAATCGGCCCGCTCACACCCCGCTCCGCCGCGAGCCCCTTGGCCAGCCCTTTCACCGACCCGTACGCCGCGACGATCGCGGCCTCATCAACACCCGTCAGCAGCGTCACCACGCTCACCAGCGGGCTCGCCGCGAGCTTCGCCTCTTCCCCCGCATCCGCGCGCACCACCCACCGCCGCGTATGCCCCGCCGCGCTGCGCAGCCCATCCTCAAAGCTCCGCGAGCTCGGCAACCCCTCCGCATCCCCGCCGATCAGCTCGATCGACGCATAACCATGCTGCAGGCGCAGATAAGCCACCGGCCCACCCGACGACTTCGCCACCTCCCGTACATACTGCGCGCCCCACGCCGCCGCCAGCACCGGCAGATGCCCCAGCACCACGCACTCGACCACCGCCCCCGCGGCCGAACCGCCGCGAGCCGGCGTGCGCTCGCGCTTCTCCGTCACCACCGCCGGCCGCGCAACCACCGGCTCGTCATCGGCCTCGATCTCATCCTCCACCCGCGCAAGCCGCAGCACCGGCTGCTGGCGCGACGCCGGCCGCGTTGGCGCCTCCACCTCCGCGCGCGTCTCCGCTCCCGACGCATGCCCGTTCCCCGTAGCCCTCGCACCCACCTCGCCCAGGAACAGGTCCGTGAGTGCGTCGAACTCCTCCGCGCTCGGCGCCGGCATCGCCGCGGGCAGCGCATCCCACGCCGCAGCGCCCTCGTCCCTCCGCAACCGCGGCGTGCCCCCGCTCGTCTTGTCCATCCGTCCCGTCATGACAAGCCTCCGCTCCGCGCCCTTGTCCCCTCACCCGCCGGGACGACGACGATGCTGTTCGCGCCCCCAAACGGGTTCGGCGCAACCAGCGGGTTGTACGGGTCCGCAATCCATTGCGAATCCACCACCACGCGATATTGGAACGTCCCCGGCGCAATCGCCGCGACGCCCTCGAGCACCCCCAGCGTCGCGTGCGGACGCAGCGGTGTCGCCACGTCCGACCAGTTGTTAAACTCCCCCGCGATCCGCACGTTCCGCCCCAGGGTCAGCGGCTGCCGGAACACCACCCCGCGCTCTGTCACCCGCACGCCGAACCACACATCCTCACCCGTCTTCACCGGCAGTGCAGCCTCGACACGGACCGGCTCCGCCGCGATTGCCTCGCGCACCACCGGCTTCGGCTCCACCTGCACCGGCTGCTGGCCCACGACCGGGTCAATCGCCGCCGGCGCACGCATCACCCGCGGCTCGGCGTTCCGCGCGTGCAGCTTCTTCGCCCGCGCAACCAGGTCCGCCGCACGCGTCGGCGCGACCGCCGGCAAAGGCTCCGTCACCGCCGCCGTCACGACCGTCCGCTGCGACACGACCTCCACCACCAGCCCGCCATTCCCCGGCCCCTGCGCCGCCGCGTCGCGAACCTCCTCCAGCACCCTCGCCGTCGCACGCTCCGCGATCCCCGGCACGACGTGAACCTCCGGCATCGCCTCCTCGGGCTCCGCCTCCGCGCACACCACGCCCCGCCGACCCGCCGGCTGCTCGACGATCACCGTCGCCAGGTCGCCGTAGTCCGCCGCGCCCATCGACTCGCGCGAATACTCGACCACCGGCTGCCCGAAGCTCGCCGCCTCGCGCAGCGACGGGTCCAGCCGGATCACCACCGGCAGCACGCGCCCGGCAAACTTCCGCCGCAGCTCGTCCAGGATGTTCCGCGCCAGCGCACTCTCCGGGTCGTGCATCGTCGGCAGCAGCCGATAGCTCGGCTGCACACCCAGCCGCTTCGCCACCGACTTGATCGTGTTCACCTGCTTCGCGGCCCCCGCGAGCGAGAAGAACGCCGTCTCCACCGGCACGAGGATCTCGTCCGCCGCGACCAGCGCGTTGAACGTCAGAATGCCGATCGCCGGCGAGCAGTCGATCACGCAGAAGTCATACTGCCCCCCGAACCGCGCCAGCGCCTTCTTCAGCCGGCTCTCCGCATCCGCCTTCTGCGCAAACTCCCCTCGCGCCGCCTCGAGCGCGGCCAGCCGCACCGTGCTCGGCGCAAGGTCGAGGTTCCGGCTTACACGCCACAGCAGCCGGTCCGCATCGATCGGCGAGTTGTCCGCCGCGACCATCGCGTCGCCGATGTGCTTGTCGATCCGCTGCTCCGGGATCGCCAGCCCCGCCGCGCAGTGCGCCTGCGGATCGAGATCCACCAGCAGCGTTCGATACCCGCGCGACGCAAGCACCCCCGACAGGTTGATCGCCGTCGTCGTCTTGCCGCACCCGCCCTTTTGATTGACCACCGCAATGGTGTGCACGCGCAACTCCCGCTCCGCCGAGAGTTTGCGTCCCCCTCCCCCATCCACTCACACACGCAACGGGCGATCCCGGCAAGCCTCGCCGAAGTTATCGGCCACTCACCCCCAAATC
>JAEYNG010000250.1 GCA_023412695.1 Planctomycetota bacterium
GGTAAGGAGAAGATCGTCGGGATGGTGACGCTCGACATGATCGGGTATTACACCGACGAGCCCAACAGCCAGAAGAGCCCGATCCCGCCGAACAGGATGTTCCAGCCGCCGACGGTCGGCGACTTCCTCGGGATGGGCGGCATCCTGCCGCACCGCTGGTTCAGCCAGGCGTTCAACAGCGCGATGAACGAGGCCGAGCCGCGGCTCAAGACGTTTGCGCTCGACTTCCTGCCGATCGCGCCGCCCGATTTGCTGCGGTCGGACCACGCGCCGTTCCTCGCGGCGGGGATCCCGGGGATCATCCTGTCAACGACGGCGGAGATGCGCTACGCGCACTACCACAAGCCGACGGACACCGTTGACCGGCTCGATCCGGTGCGGTACGAGCAGGCCGTGCGTGCGGTGCTGGGCGCGACGTACAGGCTGGCGGGCCCGGCGGACAAGCCGGTGACGCCGCTCGGCCCCCCTGCTGTTGAGGAGCAGCCGGAGCCCAAGAAGGACAAGAAGAAGTAAGAGCCGCTGATCCGAAGACCAGCGGCCCTGGAGCATTGCTCAGTCGATCATCGTGAGGCGTGCCGCGGGAAGCTGGGTTGCGGCGGTGACGAGGGGTAGGTCGAAGAGGGGTGTTCAGCCCTGGACATCCAGACGCTGGAGGATGCGGTCGGCGACCGCGTCCAGCTTGTCGTCGGTGAGGTACGTGCCCGCCTGGATCTCCTCGCGGATGCGCTGCACCAGCTCTGAGCGGATCGGCGTTGCGTCCGCCCGCGCGGCCTCGCGCGCGCCCTGGGAGATCTCGGCGACGTCCACGCCTCGGCGGAACGTGCGCTCCGCGCGGAGGTCGTCCTCGACCGTACGACGATGAATCTGCTCTACACGCCCCGACGAGATGCCGCTGATCAACGAAAGATGCGCCATGGATGGTCTCCTTTGCCCGTGCCGGAAACTGGTTCAGACCGGGCGGCGCTCCGCGAACGTGCACTCCGTCGCGCTTCAGGCCGGATCATCCTGACCCAGGCCTCCATTCGTTCGATCGATGCAGCCGTGGAATCACTCGAACGAATAGTCTTATCGACGGCCACTCCAGAGAATCTACACTATTTCATCACGCGGTTCTGCACACGCAACTGGTGGATTAACAGGCATTTATGATTACTTCACGCAGCGGAAACAGGCATTTGCGCGCGACCCCGCTTCTGATCGCAGGAATGGGGGTTCTCCTTGTGTCATCCCCCCTTCTAGGGCAGAGCAAGGATGAAGAGCGGAAACAGAAAGAAAAAATTCTGCAAGAGGGAAAAAAGCTCTTCGGCAGCGGCAACGAGGGCTCCGACGCGTCAAAGGCGGACACCGGATGGTCCGTGCTGATAGGCATTTTCCGCGGCGAGAAGCACGAGAAGCAGGCCCAGCAGGCGCTCTCGGAGTTCCGCACGCGCGGCATGCTGCCGGAGGCGTATCTCCAGAAGCGCGGCGAGGCGACGTGCATCCTTGTCGGGCAGTTCACCGGCCCCGACGACCCGAACGCGCAGGCCGAGCTGAAGCGCGTGCAGTCGATCCAGATCGAGAACGTCGCGCCGTACGTCGGCTCGTACCTCGTGCCGCCGCACCGTGCAGACCTGAAGGGCTCTATTCCTGAGTACAACCTGCGGCAGGCGCGGCTGCTGTACGGCAACAAGGCCGTGCAGACGCTGCAGGTCGGGGTGTACGGGCGCGAGGACCTCGACCGCCCGACCGAGAAGGATCTGGAGGAATGTCGCAAGGCCGCGGAGAAGGCGGTGGTGATCCTGCGGCAGGAGGGCGAGCAGGCGTTTTATTACCACGGGCCGCGGCGGAGCATGGTGTGTGTGGGCGTGTTCGACCTGACCGACTTTGACCCGCAGGTGCCGAACTACAAGAGCTCGCGCCTGCGCGAGACGCAGAAGCGGTTCCCGCACAACCTGTACAACGGGCAGCAGATCCGCATCAAGAAGCGCGGCCAGCCGGCGCAGATCCAGCCGAGCAACCTGGTGGCGATCCCTGAGAAATGAGAAACGGGTTGATCAGGGCACGTAGCGCCGCACCGCGATCGTGTCGTTCTGCCCGCCGAAGCCGAAGGAGTTGGAGAGGCACACCTCGACGCCCACGCCCTGCTCGCGCAGGTCGCGCGCCTTGTTGGGCACATAGTCGAGGTCGCACACCGGGTCCGGCGTGCTCAGGTTCATCGTCGGCGGGATCATCCCCGTGCGGATCGCCTGCACGCAGGTGATCAGCTCGACCGCGCCCGCGGCCTGGATCAGGTGGCCGAGCATCGACTTCACGCTCGAGAACGGCACCTGCGGCGCGAGAGGACCGAAGACGCCCTTGACCGCCGCGGTCTCGATCTTGTCGTTCTCCTGCGTGCCCGTGCCGTGCGCGGAGATGTAGTGCACCTGCGGGCGGCCGTCGGCGCCGGGCTCGCGCGGGTTCACGCCCGCCTGCCGGCACGCTTCGAGCATCGCCGCCTGCGCGCCGCGCCCGTCGGGCTGGATGTCGGTGATGCGGAACGCGTCGGCCGAAGATCCGAATCCGGCGACCTCGCACAGGGGCGTCGCGCCGCGCGCCAGCGCATGGTCGAGCGACTCAAGGATGATCATCCCGGCGCCCTCGCCCATGACGAAGCCGTCGCGCGTGCGGTCGAACGGCCGCGCGGCGCGCGCGGGGTCATCGACGCGCCGGCTCATCGCCGTGAGGCGGATGAACCCGGTCATGCCGAGCGGGTGGATCATCGTGTGCGCGCCGCCGGCGAACATGACGTCGGCGTCGCCGTGGCGGATGATCTCGAACGCCTCGCCCACGGCCTGCGTGCTCGCGGCGCACGCGGTCATGCAGTTGCTCGACGGCCCGCGGCAGCCAAACGCCTTGGCGAGGTGCGCCAGGGCCATGTTGGGCTCCTGCTCGATCTCGCGCTGCGCGTCCATCCGCTTGTGCGCGGCGTCCGCCCAGCGGACCGAATCGAGCCCGCCCGCCTCGGCGCGCCACCCGGCGAGGTTGCTCGCGACGTAGTTGTCAAAGTCGAGCTGCCCCTCGCCCGCGCCGAGGTACATCCCGAAGCGGCGGCGCGACAGCTTGCCGCCCTCGGCGGCAGCGGCGAGGCCCGACTGCTCCCACGCTCGCCACGCGGCGGCGAGGGCGAACTGGGTGTTGAGCCCCGCGCCGGCGTGCGCTTGCGCCCGCTCGGCGGGCATGGTGTCCTCGAGCCGGAAGCCGCGGACCTCGGCGGCGAAGTTCGTCTTGAACGTCGAGGCGTCGAAGCGCGTGACCGGAGCGATACCGCTCTCCCCCGCGAGGAGCCGCTTCCAAACGCCGTCGAGATCCTGCCCCAGGGGTGTGACCCACCCCATGCCGGTAATGACAACTCGCTTGCCCATGGTGTTGAAGCGAGACGACAGCGGAGCAGGGCCGACGCCGCGAACGACGCCCCGCGTTCGTCAGTGCTCTGCGCCCTCCTCGACGACTGCCTCGTGCTCGTGGTCGTGATCGTGCCCGCGGAGGGAGGGGATCTTGTCGGGATTGAGGACCCGGACGAGCCCATCCTTCAGCCGGCGCTCGGAGAAGTTGATGATCAGCCCCAGCTCCATGTCCGCCGCGCGGAGCAGCGCGCGGACGCCGCCGCGTTCGGCTCCGCCGACCTCGCCCCGGTCCGCGAGGACCGAGACGACGAAGCGGCTGTCGATCACCAGGTCCGCGGCGATCTCGCCGATCGACTGCCCGCGGTAGTTGACGCTGTACCTGCGGCCGGCCTCGAAGGGCACGCCCGCGGCCTTGAGCTCAAGCTCGAGCGCGCGGAGGTAGATGTCCCGCGCGTAGCCGGGGCCGATGCCCTTGTGCACTTCGATCGCGCAGCCGATCAGCCGCCTGCTCACTTCCGTCAACGCCGGGTCAAGCTCCGAAAGGGGAACTCCCCGCCCGCGCTGCCCGCCACCGTGATGCCCGCCGTGCCGCCCCCCTTGCCGGTTGTCATGAGAGCGGTAGTTCTCGCCGTTCATGCGAGGCTCCTTTGAAAGTCAGCCGTAGACCCGCGGCGGCTGTCCGCGGCGGGTGTGTTCGTTGCCGGCGGCACCATGCCGCCGGTCCCAATGCCCCCTGAATCCGTTCTGCCTGCCCGTGCCGCCTCAAGCGCGTGCAAGCACCACTGCGCCGTCCTGTCCACCGACCGAGCCGGTGCACACTAAGACATAGCCTAGGTTCCGCTTCTGCCCAGCGGCGGGGCCCGCGAGAAGACCATTTGGGCAAATCCCGGCGTGCAGCCGCGCGGGCAACTCCTGTTCCGCCAAGCACTTGGCCGCGACCGCAACCTGCAGGCCCGCTTGGCCAGCGGTGCAGTTCCCCACATTCGGGGTAACTGTCACGAGCGGGATGCTCGAGAGCCGGTCGCCGAAGACCGCGCGGAGCGCGCCGGCCTCGGCGTCGTCGAACCGCCGAACGCCCGCGGCCATGGGGACGATTGCGTCGATCTGGCCCGGGCCGATCCCGGCATCCTCAAGGGCGTTTTCGATCGCGTAGCGC
>JAEYNG010000392.1 GCA_023412695.1 Planctomycetota bacterium
CGCAGCGCCTCCACCGGGTCCCCCATCCCATACAGGATCATGTTCCCCGGGTCGAAGTTCACGCCCACGTACGCCGCGCCCTCAACCCCCGTCACCCCGCGCAGTTCCTCCAGCACGCCGAGCAGTGTCGCCGCGGTTTCCTGCCCAGTCTCGAGCGCAACGCGCACGCCGCGCTGCGCGAACTCGTCCGCGATGTCCCGTACGCGTTCGAGCATCTCCGCCCGCAGCGGGCTCCCCGGCTCGTGCGGAAGGAACCCCGCGTGGAACGTCACCAGCCCGATCCCCAGCCGCCGCGCAAGCTCCGCATTCGCCCCGGCCGCCTCGAGGTTCTCGCTCCAGTGCTCGTCCGACCGCACCCCTCCTGTCCGCCGGATGCTCCCGAGCGTCGAGTAGTCCTCCCCCTTCATCGCCATCATCCCCGAGGCGATCTCGATCCCCGCCGCGCCAAACGCTGCAACGGTCTCCGCCTCGTCCCACCGACCATCACGGATCGGATCAAGCGCAAGCTGCACCGTCGCAACGCCGCACGCGCGCAGCCGCTCGACAAGGTCCACCGGACCCTTCGGGCGCAATGACCACGAGCAGACGCCGACTCGGTGCATGGCGGTGTATACCCCAAACGCGCGGGCGATGCCGCCTACTGCTTTTTCGCGCCCAGAATCATCTGTTCCCACGCCCCCTCGTTCGCCTCAACCGTGGACCGCGGCCCGGTGAACCGCACGAAAACATCCCCCGCCGGGCCGGAGTAGATGATCGCGCGGAACGCCGCATCCTCGACCGGCGCGGCCGCGGCGCCCCCCGGCCCCATCCCCTGATACGTCCCATTCATCGACACTACCGTCGCCTCCATCCCGCTGATCGTCCGCTTCTCGACCTTCGCGTCCGCGGGCGAGCCCTCGGGCGTCTTTACCTGCTGGCGCCATCGGTTGATGTTGTTCTCAACACCCCCGCCGATGTTCGCGAAGAACACCACCTGCCCATCCCCGACCCGGTACTGCGCCGCCTGGAACTGCGTGGCCGGAGCCTCCTCCCAGCTCGTCGGCACCGCGAACTCGATCCCGCCGACCACCTTGCCCGCGGCGTTGCCCGCGAGCTCGTCCGCCAATCCCGCCGCCTGCTGCTGACCCTGCTCGGCCTGTCTCGCCGCGTTCCGTCCAGCCGCCGCAGACCGCCCGGCCAGCGAGCTCGGCGTTTCGCTCAGCCCGCCAAGCGGCGTCGAGGGCGCGGCCGACGGCGGCGGGTTCGCGCCGTCATCGCACCCCAGTCCAAACAGCGCGGCCGCCGTGACGACGCACACGATGGTGGTTGATCGCTTCATGCCCAATGCTACCGGCGGTCCCGCGCGCCGGAGCACCCCGGTCCAATTGTTCCGTACCATCCGCTTATGGCCGCCCCTGTCAACACGAAGACCTGCGAACACCGCAAGCTCCGCTTCGCGACGCTCGACGACCTGCGTGCCGAACTCGACCGCATCGCCGACGCCGATCGCGGCGGCACGCTGCGAGCCACAGGCAACTGGACCGCCGGCCAGACCTTCAACCACCTTGCTACGTGGATCAACTTCGGCTACGACGGCTTCCCCGACTCCCTCCGCCCGCCGTGGATCATCAAGGTCCTGCTCAAGGCGACGAAGAACAGGTTCCTCAGCAATGGCCTGCCCCGCGGCGTACGCATCGGCAGAATCCCCGGAGGCACGCTCGGTATCGAGCCCATGTCCACCGACGAGGGCCGCGCAAAGCTCGACGCCGCGCTGATCCGCGCGCAATCCGGCCCGCCGACGCACCCCAGCCCCGTCTTCGGTCGTATGTCACACGACGACTTCCTCCGCGGCACGCTCCGCCACGCCGAGTTGCACCTGGGCTACCTGCATCCATGAGTTCCAGCCCGTCCAGTTCGTGCACCATCCCGATCGCCGGTGAGTCGATCGACCTGCTCCCCGAGCGCGCCGCATGCTGGACCGCCCGACGCACGCTCATCGTCTCCGACCTCCACCTCGGCAAGTGCGAGACGCTCCGCTCCGCGGGGATGCCCATCCCCACCGGCGTCATCGAGCGCGACCTCGACCGCCTCGCCGCCGCTGTTGCACGCACCAACGCGTCGCGTGTCCTCGTTGTCGGCGACCTTATCCACCACGGCTCGGGGCTAACCCCCGCCTGCATCGACCTTGTCGCCCGTTTCCGCCGCGACACCCTCGCCGGCGTCGAGCTTTCCCTGATTCGGGGGAATCACGACCGCCGCATCGAGCCCGTCCTCGAAAAGTGGGGGGTCACCGAACTCCCCGCCGCGCACCTCGAAGCCCCGTTCGGTTTCGCCCACGACCCCGCCGATGGCCTCGTCACCGGGGCGACCTGCACGTGGTTCGGTCATCTCCATCCCCTCTGCCGCGTTGGGACGGGCTCGACCGCGTTCGCACTCCCCTGTTTCGTGGTAGATGTTGACCATATTCTCCTTCCCGCCTTCAGCCGGTTCACCCGCGGCATGGCCATCCCCATCCCTCCGGACGCGGCCGCCTACGCCGTCGCCGAGGACCGCGTCCTGTGCGTCCCGACCGTCTCCGCGGCCCGTCGCCGACCCAGTTGCTTGGACGCGGGACCCGGCTAGACTTCAAGCCCAACACGCCGTTCCGGCTGGTCGGTTTTCGTCAGGAGTCGCACGTGGTTCGTATTCGCATGAAGCGCATGGGTCGTCCGCACCGTCCGTTCTACCGCATCAGCGCGATCGAGAAGACGGTCCGCCGCGACGGCAAGGTCCTCGAGAATCTCGGGACGTACGACCCGATGGCGACCGACGAGTCGAAGCAGATCGCCCTCAACGAGGAGCGCATCAAGCACTGGCTCAGCCTCGGTGCCCAACCCTCAGACACAATGATGGACTTGCTTGTGAAGCGCAATATCGTGGACGGCGCCGAGTGGAAGGCCCACCGCGCCGAGCAGGCCGCCAGCCGCAAGGCCCGCGCCGAGGCCGCCGCCGCCGCGCCGGCCCCGAAGAAGAAGTAATCCGGCCCATCGCCCCGCAGATTTTACCAGCGCCCCGTGCATGGCACGGGGCGTTTTTATTCCCGCGGGCGAAGTGCAACGGGCGGGCCGCGATTCGTTAGACTCGGCAACGTGGGACACAATCGTGGCTCTCCAACAACAACGCTCCCCTGCACCGCCTGCGGCTACGACATCGCGTCCGTCCCCGCCGGCGCCGCGTGCCCCGAGTGCGGCGCACCGGTCTTCGGATTCGAGGCCGCCGAGGCCCGCGCCCTCCAGATCCGCGGCCTCACGCTCATCCTCTGGGGCCTGCCTGCCACGCTGCTCGCCTGCCTCCTCGGCTACGTGGTGTTCATACTGGTCGGTCCCGGTGACGGGCGGATTGGACCTGTGAGCGCCCCGCGTGCAGGCCTCGCATTATCCATCGTGCCCGCGATGACAACACTCGTCGGACTCTGGATGGCCGCCGGCCCATCACTTCGAATGACGGCTTCGCGATGGCTGCGGAGATTGACCGCCTTGACCTTCGTGCTCGTGGCGGCTCTCGGAGCACATCGCCTCATCGCACATCTCAACGCGACGACCGCGCTCGGCATCCGTCTGACGGGCGCCGGGGGTTTCTCCTACGTGAACGGCTATATCTCATCGGCCTGGGTGCGGTCATACGGTCTCGGCGCTCTCGCCGGAGTCGCACCCGTGCTGGCCGCGGTGTGGTCTGCGTGGCTGATCCGGTCATCTGCCCGGGTTGGTCTCTTGCCCCGCTCAACCCGCGTGACACCGGCCGCCCTCGCCGCCGCGGCATCCGCGCTGATCGCGTTCGCCCTGCCGGTATTCATCGACTGGGTCTCCCGAAAGACGGTCCCGGCCCTGATGCCCGGCGGGAACGCGCTGCCGCAATCAGCATTCGGCAGAGGTGGCCAGGTAACGACCGCCGCGCCGATCCCTTGGCACGCCATGTGGATCAACCCCGACAGCGCGCTCTTCGTCGCAGTCGTTGGTTACACGCTCGTCATCCTGCTCGGCCTCTGGCTCTGGCTCGGCACGCTCCGCCTGCGCGAACGCCTGCTCCGCCTCGAGCCGCGCCCGCTCACTTCCGCTTCTTGAACTTGCTCTTCGGGCTTGTCGTGTGCGTCGAGCCCTTGCTGCGGAACATCGGCATCCCGCTCAGCCCCGGCATCACGTTGTCCATCCCGCTCTTGCCGAGCTCCTTCACCGCCTTCACGCGCGACATCGCCCCCATCGACGACATCTGCTGCGCCAGCGTGCTCACCGTCTGGAACTGCTTGGCGAGCTGGCCGACCTCCTGCTGCGACGCCCCTGACCCCGACGCCACGCGCCGCCGGCGCGAGTTGTCCAGGATGCTCGGCTTCTTCCGCTCCTTCGGCGTCATCGAGCACACCATCGCCTCGACCTTGTCGAGCTGCTTGTCGTCGATGTGCACATCCTTCAGCGCCGAGCCCACCCCCGGCAGCAGCCCAAGCAGCTGCTTCAGCGGCCCCATCCGCCGCAGCGTCCGAAGCTGCGCCAGGAAGTCGTCCATCGTCATCTCGCCCTTGGCCATCTTGTCCTGGAGCTTCTGGGCCTCCTCGTCAGAGACCTGCTCCCGGGCCTTCTCGACCAGCGAGACGACGTCGCCCATCCCCAGGATCCGCCCGGCGATCCGCTCCGCGTGGAACGGCTCGAGCGCGTCGAGCTTCTCGCCCACGCCGATGAACCGGATCGGCGCGCCCGTCACGTGCTTGACGCTGATCGCCGCGCCGCCGCGCGTGTCAGAGTCGAACTTCGTCAGCACCAGCCCGTCCACTTCCAGCCGCTGGTGGAACGCCTTCGCCGAGTTCACCGCGTCTTGCCCGGTCATCGCATCGACGACCAGGAACACCTGATGCGGGTTGAGCGCGCGGTTCACCTGGTTCAGCTCGTCCATCAGCGCGTCGTTGACGTGCAGACGGCCCGCCGTGTCGAGGATCACCGTGTCGACGCCCAGCTTCCGCGCGTGTTCCACCGCCCGCCGGCACACCTGCACCGCCACGCCCACCGCCTTGCCGTACTCCGCCACCTTGTCGGGCTCGGCGTAGAAGTGCACCTGTGCCCCGCCCGGCAGCTCGCGGTTCACCGACTCGGCCACGATCCCGAGCTGCTCCACCGCCGCGGGCCGCTGCAGGTCCGCCGCCGCGAGCAGCACGCTCCGGCCGCGCTTCTTCAGGAACCCCGCCAGCTTGCCGCACGTCGTCGTCTTTCCCGACCCCTGCAGGCCGCACATCATCACGATCGTCGGCCCCGGCGAGACCCGCATGATCGGGTCCTCGACCTCCATCGGCGGCGGCGCGGGCGGAAGCCCCAGCATCCCCGCCTCCCCATCCTCTTCGCCTCGCCTTGGCGTCCCTCCGAGGAACTCCACCAGCCGGTCGTGCACGATGCCGATCATCTCCTGGCCCGGCTCCAGGCTCTTGGTCACCTCACGCCCAACCGCGTCCTGCATCACCTTCTGGCAGAACTCGTCCGCCACCTGATGGTGCACATCCGCCTCCAGCAGCGACGTCCGGACCTCCTCCATCGCCTCGCGGACGTTGGACTCGGAGATCGCACCCTTGCCGCTCAGCTTGCGGAAGACACTCTGAAAACCGTCGGAAAGTCGTTCAAACATGAGGGACTCAACTTCAGATGACACGCACCGGGCTTGACCGCAGCCGCTGCACGCCAAGCGTAGGGCCGCGGCCGCCGGTTGCCCCTTCCCCCGCCTCATCCGGTACAAAGCTCGCAGGAGCGACCCGATGACCCTCTACAAAGTCGTGTGCGAAGGCCCCCTCGGCCAGAACCTCCACAACCAGCCGCCCGAGGGCTACGTCCTCCACGTCCTCGCAGAATCCCCCGAGGCCGCCGCCCGAAAGGCCCGCGCCACCGGTCACACCGTCCGAACCGTCTTCGCCCGCTACCGGCCCTCCGCCCTCGCCCGCCTGCGGCAACTGCTCGCCGGCGTCGCCTCCGCCGCCGCGTGCCCGCGATGCGGCTACAGCTTCGACGGCCAGGTCATCAACGCCGGCTGCATCCGTTGCCCTGAGTGCGGCACCTCCCTCCGTCTCTACGCTCGCGCCGAGCCCACGCTCGACGGCTCCGCCTGGGACTGATTCACGCTCGCGGCCGCCCGCGCGTGTGCCGTTACACTCAACCACATGGAACGGTTCCGACTGGTCTGTCGCGACGGCCGAGGCGAGTGGTACATCCACGAGGCAACGGCCGAGTCGCCGCTCGCCGCGTTTGACAGCGTCAAGGCCAATCTCCGTGCGCCTTACGTCGTCATCCCCGCGGCACTCCAAGGCCCGCAGGAAAACACGATCGTCCAGCGCTGGAGACATGGCGCAGCGGAACTGAACGACTGCCTGAACTGCGGCTATGACGTTCGGAGCCTGATGCGAGCGACGGACGGACTGGCCGTCTGCCCCGAGTGCGGCGTCGGCGCCATCATGCGGCCATTGCCACCGGAGCCCGAAACGCCATCTCCAACAGCCATCCCCAACTTCAAGCCGGGCGCGACGCTTGAGGCATGGGGCGTCGCCTTCAGCATCATCGGCTTCATCTTCTTCCCGCTCGCCATCCTCGGCATCCTGCTGGGAGCATTCGCCCACGAGTTCAGCCGCGGCGCCCGCGGCAAGTGGGCCATGCGGCTCGGCACCGCCGCGCTCATCATCGGCTTCCTGATCTTCTTCACCCGGATCTTCCGGTTCTAACGTGTGCAGATGCCCACGCCCGCGCGATCAACCCCGCACGACACCGCCGGGCTATCGCTGTTCACCGTCACTGTCGCCGGCCCTGGCAACACACGCTGGAGTGTCATCGTCCGCACAAGCAATGCCGAAGCCGCCGCTGCCTTAACCGCCGCCCGTGGCCAGCAAGTCCTCTCTGTCCGCCCGGGTGTT
>JAEYNG010000414.1 GCA_023412695.1 Planctomycetota bacterium
CCATGCTGATGGATGTGCGAGAATGCGGCACTCACGGCAAGGAGGCCGACGATGCCGCCATCAGAGGGTCGCAAGCAGTCGCGGGGTGATCTGAGTGATGCGCAGTGGAAGCTGATCGAGGGGCTGGGGATCCAAACTCCACCTCGTCGTGGACGCTGGAGGTCTACCGCTTGCCGCGATCGTCACCGCCGGGCATCCCACCCACTTGGCGCATTCGGCGACCTTTCGGCGTCTCATGCAGTGCAAGGTAACGTGCCGGTCAGGACGCCTTGCCCGGCCTCGGCTTCCGGTGCGGCTTGGCAGGCTGGTCGACCAGCCGGGGACCCCGCCCGAGCAGCAGCCAGTCGGCGCTTGTGCCGGTGACTTGGCAGACCCGGTGCAGGAACTCTGCCGTAGGGCTGCACTGGCCCCGGATGTACCGTCTGACCCGCTCGTACGGGAGGTCCAGCAGCGCGGCGACCTGCATCAGCGAGACCCCCCCGACTGCCTCGCCGACTCGCCGCATGACCGCGCCCTCGTCGTAATCGTGGCCTGAGGTGGAGGGCTTACCAGGCGCTGGTCGGATCAGCGCCGTCACCGGCCGGGCCTTCCTGCCCGCCCGCCCCGATGCCGGCCCGCGTGCTGCTGTGCTCCGGGCCATGGACGCTCCCTGACAAGCGCCGGCGGATGACCGGCAGAAGTGCGTGTGATGGGGAAAGCGCCAAGCCGCCCCGCCCCCACAGCGCCAAATATACCAAGAAGCGAGGAGGTCAGGAGGACCTATGAGGCTCAACTCCCGGGTGGCCGCGCTGGAACGACGACGCCAGGAACAGGCCGGCGGCTGCTGCACCTGCACCGACACATGGAACGTCATCAACCTTGCCGGCGGCGAGCCGGTCCCGGCAGTAACCGCCTGTCCGGCCTGCGGCCGGACCCAGCGCCGCATCGTCGTGGTCGAGGACGGCTGGGTGCCTGCTTCGCCCGTGAGTTCACCGCCAGTTACACCTCGCGGGTGCTAGCCCGCGATACATCTTCGTCGGGGGTGGCGGGGACATAGTCTTGGCCGCGGCAACTCTGCTTCGGCCACGGGAGGCCCTGGCCCATGTCCACGCCGACAGAGGCGGCCACGCAGAAGCTCATCGACATCCAGCAGCAGGTGCGCCGGCTCGCCACCGAGCACCCGGCCATCGCAAAGGCAATGCGGAAGGCGTACGAGAAGCGGACCCGCCGGGTCCGACATCAAGTCGAGAGTTCAAAGTCGAAGGGTGGATCTCCCTCACCCAGCCACGCAGCCGAGCTGAGTCTGCGGCCCGAGGATCTCCGGGAGCTGCCCGACAAGGACTACCTGCACGTCTCGTTGTACGTGCTGGGTGCTTTGGCGGACCTCGGTAACCCAAGGCCGATCGTGCCTGTGCCGGCATCAGCAAAGAATCGATACTTCAAGAGTCTTCAACTCGTCGAGTATCGCTCACGCTTCTCGATGCTGACCGGCTCGGAAGGGAACAGCACCGCGGTTGACCCGGAGCTGCTGACACCGTCGGTCGCGCAATCCATGCTGGAGGCGGTTATAAAGCGATACATGGACCGCAAACCAGCGGGTGCGCAGAACGAGGCCGCGTCTGCAACGCCACCGCTCGGACATGTCGACGAACCGGGCGGACATCGCCGCTCGCGAAGCGGATGTCGGCGCTTGGGATCGGCGGGAGCGTGCGGGTGGTGAACACCCACGCGGGCTGGGAGTAGGGCCAGCGGGAGCCGGTCTCGGCGGCGACCTTGTCGGCGTTGCGGAGCATCCACTCGTAGGTGGCCGAGCCCATGGCGAGCGCGCCGACGTTGGCGATGAACTCGGGGTAGGTAGACGAGTTGATGTCGCCGAGCGGGAAGAGCCAGTCGAGGGAGTCGTCCTCGGTGGCGATGAAGCCGTCAAGGCTCGCGGCGGTGTAGTACTGCGTCTTCATGCCTGTCGGGGCGTTCACCGGCCACGCTTCGCGCGAGCCGACCGGCTCAAAAAACGGCGCAGTCAGGAGCCGAATCGGCTCGCACCGGGTCGAAAGCGGCGTGATCGCCGTTCTCGTAACGTCGCACCGTACAAAGAGATACGGCACCGTGCGAGACGGTGCCGTTTCCCTAAATGACCCCATGGGGATTCGAACCCCAGTTTCCAGGATGAGAACCTGGCGTCCTGGACCGGACTAGACGATGGGGCCGGTTGTCAGGCCGACAGTTTAGGCGGCATCGCGGCGGATGTGAACTCAGGCCGCGGCGACAAGGGTGCGGCGGAGCTGGGCAAGGGCATAGACCGCGGCCTCGGCCTCGGTATAGCCGACGACCGCGCCGGCGTCGCCGCCCGATGCGTCGCGCCACGAGGCGCGGGAGCAGGCGTACTGGTCGATGCGTTCGATGCGGAAGTCGTACCCGGCGGCGGCGAACTCGGCCTTCACGCGGGCAACGCCGGGGTAGGCCCGGCCGTCGGAGTGGTAGGAACAGCCGGTCGAATCGAGGTCGGACCAGCCGGTGGCGCGGAGTTCATCGAGCGCGACGTGAAGACCCATGGCCAGCTCCCTGTGAATGCCGAACAGGCGCGGCGAAATCGCGACAGACCGTGGTCGCCCCCGACCCTCGCCCCCACCCCCCCACTTCCCTCCCTCCACGATTGAAAACTACCTGTTGCCCGTCGAGCCCGATCGACCAAAGGGCAGGGG
>JAEYNG010000436.1 GCA_023412695.1 Planctomycetota bacterium
CCTCTGAGACCTCTGCGTACCCGCCCTCCCCAAGCGCCATGCTGCAAAGCACGGCTGCTATCGCGCGCTCATCCCATTCCTCCCATCCCGGTGTAGCATCCCCAGTCCGTGTTTTCACAACACAACACCGGGGAGCGCGCACATGTCGAACGATCACAATCGTCGTGAGTTCCTGAAGCACTCCGCCGCGGCGGCGTTCGCGGCTTCCGCGATCGGCGGCGCCAGTGGGGGGGCCGGCGCGCAGACCACTCAACCGGGCAACGGGGAGAAGAAGCCGATGGACAAGAAGGTCGAGGTCGAGCGTCGGAAGTTCGGCAAGACGGACATGACGGTGGCGATCCTGGGATTCGGCTCGGCGGAGATCGGGTATGAGCGGACGGATCAGGACGTGGTGGACCGCATCCTGAACGCCGCGCTCGACCAGGGGTTGAACGTGGTCGATACGGCGGAGTGCTACGTGGATGCGGAGGAGCAGATCGGCCGGGCGATCTCCGGCCGGCGGAAGGAGTTCTACCTCTTCACGAAGTGCGGGCACGTGCAGAAGGACGGCGGGCGCGGCGACGATTGGAGCCGCGAGGGCACGCTCGCGTCGATCGAGCGTTCGCTCAAGCGGTGCAAGACGGATGTGCTGGACCTGATCCAGTTGCACTCGTGCTCGCTGGAGACGCTGAAGAAGGGCGAGTGCATCGAGGCGCTCGAGGAAGCGAAGAAGCAGGGGAAGGTGCGGTACATCGGGTATAGCGGGGATTCGCAGGCCGCGAAGTGGGCGATCGAGAGCGGGCGGTTTGATGCGCTGCAGACGTCGGTGAACATCGCGGACCAGGAGTGCGTGGAGCTGACGCTGCCGCTGGCGCGGGAGAAGGGGATGGGGGTGATCGCGAAGCGTCCGATCGCGAACGCGGCGTGGCGGTATGACACGAAGCCCGACAACGGGTATCACGTGACGTATTGGGAGCGTCTGCAGGCGCTGAAGTACCCGTTCATGATGGGAGAGAAGAGGCAGGACACGGGGCCGGACGGGGCCGCGGGGACCGCGCTGCGGTTCACGGCGTTCCAGCCGGGCGTCCACGTGTGCATCGTGGGGACGAGCAAGCCGGAGCGGTGGAAGCAGAACGCGGAGCTGCTGCGGGCGGGCGCGCTGAGCGCGGAGACGCAGAAGATGATCCGGGAGCGGTGGAAGGAAGCGGCGGGGAAGGATTGGACGGGGCAGACGTGAGGAACGGTGGAGGCGGGGAAAGCGAAACCGTGCCGATCGGATTCCCTACACTGTCGTCGTGTACCAAGCTCTCCTCACCCGTCGGTATCTGACCAGCAAGATCATGCCGCTGCTCGCCATCCTGGCGGTGATGTTCTGCTCTGCGCTGGTGCTGACGACGTGGTCGATCATGGGCGGTTTCGTGGTGATGCTGCTGAAGGTCGGGCGGGAGATGGAGGGGGACGTCAGCATCGCGTGGCCGACGGCGGGGTTTGCGCACTACGAGGATCTGATCGGGCGGCTGGAGAAGGACCCGATGGTCGTCGCGGCCGCGCCGGTGATCGAGACGTTCGGGATGCTGGTGCTGCCGGATGAGCGGCAATATGGGATCACGCTGCGGGGGATCGACGAGCGGTACGCGAAGGTCGCGGCGTATGAGCAGGCGGTGTGGTGGAAGCCGATCGACGAGCCGCTGCCGAAGGATCATGAGCGCGAGGATGTGCGGCTGGACGCGGAGTGGGCGGCGAAGCAGCGGCGCGTGCTCGCGCGGGATGAGGGGATCGATCAGTCGCAGGTGCCGCAGATCAAGGACTGGCAGACGCTGCACCGCGAGGGGCTGACGCTTTTGGAGACGGACCCGGTGACGGGGGCGGTGCGGCCGGCGGTGGTGCCGGGGATCGAGCTGTCGGGGTTCTCGCGCAGGCGGCCGCAGGGGTATTACGGCCCGGCGGACATGGCGGGGACGCGGGAGAGCGAGGGGGGGTATCAATGGAAGAGCGGGTTTCTGCCCGCGCACGAGGTGACGATCACGGTTGTGCCGATGGGCAAGGGCGGGCAGGCGACGGGGACGGTGTCGGCGCGGTTCCCGGTGGCGAACGAGTTTCGCACGGGGCTGTTTGATGTTGACAAGCGGACGACGCTGATCCGGCTGGAAGAGCTGCAGCGGATGCTGAATATGGATGCCGCGGAGCGGCTTGAGGTGGTTGAGAATCCGTACGAACTGGAGGTCGGGCCTGACGGGGTGGAGCGGCCGCGGCGGGGGACGGTGATCGGTGTCGAGCCGGCGCGGGTGACGACGGTGCTGGTGAAGGGTGTGGAGGGCGTCGAGCCGGAGGCGCTGCGGCTGCGGGTGATGGATGTGTATGCGCAGTTCGCGGCGGATCATGCGCGGGAGGTGCCGTCGGCGGCGGAGATGCAGAAGACGATCTCGACGTGGGAGCGTCAGCAGGCGATGTTCATCGGGGCGGTGAAGCGGGAGACGGCGATGGTGCTGTTCCTGCTGCTGTTCATCTCGTTCGTGGTGGTGTTCTTGATTTTGGCGATCTTCTGGGCGATGGTGAGCGAGAAGACGAAGGACATCGGGGTGCTGCGGTCGAACGGTGCGAGCCGGGCGGGGGAGGCGTGGCTGTGGCTGCGGTACGGGATGTCGATCGGCGTGGTGGG
>JAEYNG010000037.1 GCA_023412695.1 Planctomycetota bacterium
TCCCCCCCGCCCCCCTCGACGCACCACTCGAACCACCCGGGGGGCGGCCACGGCCCTACCCCGTGCTCGTTTTGCACCTTCCCGCCCCCAACCGCGCCCTCCCAGCGCCCATCGACGCGGTTGAACCCCCGCCCGCGCCCCTCCACAATCCGGTTATGAGCCACCACGACGCCGACGCGCAGTGCCTGCGCCTCCTCCGCCGCTTCCACGAGGCCGCCCTTGGCTTTGGCGACCGCCGCGCTCCCGTCCGCTTCGTCATCGATCGCACCGACGGCCGCGTCGTCATGCCCGTCGAGCCTGAGGCCGCACGCCACCCAGAGCTCACCCTCTACGCCCCCTCCGAGAGCGACTGCGACGTCACGATCCTCCTCGCGCCTGTCGCTCTTGCACGCCCCGAGTCGTCAGAGGCTGTTGACCGATGGTCCGCCTACCACGGCATCGTCCCCACATCGATCGTCTGGACCGCCTCGCGGGTGCTCGGCGTCAAGAGCATGACCAACCCCGAGGACACCGTGATGGATGAGTCCGTCCTCACCCGGCCCAATGCCCTCGGCACCGGCGAGTTCGGCATTGTCCGTGCTGCTAACGCCGATCGCGACCGCCTCGCCCTTGCGGCACGCGCCATCGCCGGCATCGAGCTCGACGACGCCCTCTGCGTCGGCGCCGACCCTGACGGCATCGACGTCCGCGCACCCTTTGGCATCGTCCGTCTCGAGTTCCCCTACGCCGCGGCGAACATTCCTGCCGCCGAGCTGATGCTCAAGAACCTCCTCTCGGCCGGCGGAGCGACCACGTGAGAGAAGCCCACGCCCACCTCGCGCCGCTCGGCGAGTCCCTCGCCATGCCCTCGCTGGCCGACTGCCGCTCGCTCGGCGAGTGCCTCGATACTGTTCGAACCGTGGCCAGGGCTGCAAGCCCATGCGCGTTCCTTCGGCTGCACAGCGCACGCGTTGAAGCCTGGCCCGAGGCCCGCTGGCCCTCACTCGCCGAGCTCGACGCGGCCTCGCCGCACCACCCGTGCGTGCTGATGTCCTTTGACCACCACGCCACCGCCGCCAACACCGCCGCGATGTCCGCCGCCCGCATCGCCCCCGGCCAGCACATCGATCCCAATGGCGTCGTGGTCGTCGATGACGCAGGAAAGCCCACCGGCCTCCTGCTGGAGGGCGCGGCTTACGCGGCCTGGAACGCCGCACCGGAGCCCACGCCCGACCAGCGCACTGAGCACCTTGCCGCCGCGCTCAGTCACCTCGCCGCGCTCGGCTTCACCGAGGTCCACGATCTGCATGCCCAGCCATGGCTTGGCATAGCGCTTGCATCGCTCGAACGCGCCGGGCGCCTCCCGCTGATCGTTCACCTTTACCCCCCCGCCGCGCGTCTTGAGGCCGACTTCGCCACGCGGCATACGTGGGAGTCCTCCCGCCTGCGCCTCGCCGGGGGGAAGGTGTTTGCCGACGGCACGCTCAACAGCCGCACCGCCGCGATGCTGGTCGATTATCACCACCCCATGCCGGGCATGCCCCGCGGCCAGCTCATGGTCGACGCCGCGTTGCTCCGCATGCACCTCGACACCGCGCAGCGGCTCGGCCTGCACCTTGCCGTCCATGCCATCGGCGACGCCGCCGTCCGCTTCGTCCTCGACGCCATCGAGGACGTCACCCCCCGTCGCAGACGCCCGTCCACCCCCCACCGCATCGAACACTGCGAGTTGATCGACGCCGCGGATGTCCCGCGATTCCACCGCCTCGGCGTGACGTGCAGTGTGCAGCCCTGTCATTTGCTGTCAGATGTAGAGGCGCTCATCCGCTACCTTCCCCACCGACTCGACCGTGTGCTGCCCCTGCGCGAGCTGATCGATTCGGGCCTTGCGCCCGGCCGCGGGCTTATCTTCGGCAGCGATGTCCCCATCGTCCGCGCCGACCCGGCCGATAGCTTGCGGGCGGCGGTCCATCGCCGCCGCGAGGACATGCCCGAGTCCGCCGCCATCGCCTGGCCGCAGCGCATCACCGAGGCCGAGGCCCGCGCGGCGTTTCAGCCGGGTTCGGACCTCCCTTAGCATCACCTTTCCGCACGCCCACTTCCGCTATCCCCCGATTCCCCATGCCCACCATCGCCATCACCCGCGCCATCCCCGGCACGCCGAACATCCCCGACGCCACCATCCGCCAAGCCCCGGCCGAGCCGCAGATGTCGCGGGCCGAGCTCCTCGACTTCGTCCGCGGCAGCGACGTGGTCATCTCCATGTTCCACGATCGCGTCGATGACGAGTTTCTTGACGCCGCGGGCCCGCAGCTCAAGGGGGTCTGCAACTTCGCCGTCGGGATCGACAACTTCGACCTCGCGGCGTGCCGCCGGCGCAATGTCATCGTCACCAACACGCCCGACGCGGTGACGGAGGGGACGGCCAACATCGCGTTCGCGCTCATGCTCGACGCCGCCCGCCGTGTTTCCGAGGGGGATCGCTTTGTCCGTGCGGGGCTGTTCGAGAAGCAAGGGAACATCTTCCCTACAGGTTGGCTGGGGGTGCACCTCACCGGCCAGACGCTCCTGATCGTTGGCGCGGGCCGGATCGGGCGCGCCGTCGCCCTCCGAGCCCTGGGCTTCGGCATGCGCGTTCTCTACGTTGCGCGCTCCGCTCATGCCGACTTCGAGCAGGCCCCCATCGCCGCCGAGCGCGTCGAGCTTGACGACGGCCTTCGCCGCGCGGACTTTGTGAGCCTTCACACCCCCCTGACCCCCGACACCCGTCACCTCATCGACGCGCGGCGGCTGAAGCTCATGAAGCCCACGGCGGTCCTCGTGAACACCGCCCGTGGCCCGGTCATCGACGAGCAGGCGCTTGCTGAGGCGCTGCAAACCAGGACAATCTTCGCCGCGGGTCTCGATGTCTTTGAGCAGGAGCCCAAGGTCAATCCGCTGTTGCTTCAGTGCGAGAACGCGGTCTTTACGCCGCACATCGGCTCGGCCGAACGCCGCTACCGCGAGCAGATGACCGACATGGTCTGCGCCAACGCCCGGGCGATCCTGGCGGGGCAGAAGCCGCCGAATGCGGTGTGAACGAGGGATGCCCCACGCACACCACTAAGCCGCCAGCAATGCCGACACATCCTCGGCTGTCCACACGCTTCCCGGGCTCCACGCGTACCGGATGATTTTCCCGTCGGCGTTCTGCCCGACGATGCTCACGCCCAGCCCGTCGCTCGCAACCGTCGCCGTCATCACGCCGGTCAGCCGCGCCCACGCGCCGCCCACCTGGTTGCTCGGCACGCTCGCGCCCCACTTCCCGTTCGCCGAGTTGAACCGGTACACCACCACCTTGCCCGCGCCGTTCAGCCCCGCGATCGATACCACGCCGTCAACGCCCGTGAACGTCGCCCGCCCCCCGC
>JAEYNG010000050.1 GCA_023412695.1 Planctomycetota bacterium
GCCCTGCCCGCCCTGCTCGTCGTCGCGGCGGTGCTCGTCGGCGTCCGGCTCGCCCTGCCCACCTGGATCGAGCGGTACGTCAACGGCGTGCTCGACCAGAGCCCGGAGTACGACGGCCGCATCGGCCGCGTCACCCTGCACCTCTGGCGCGGCGCGTACGCGGTCGAGGACGTCAAGATCGTCAAGACCGAGAACGCCGTGCCGGTGCCGTTCTTCGAGTGCCCGCGTGTCCGGTTCGCGATCGACTGGGACGCGTTGTGGAACGGCGCGGTCCGCGGCCGCGTCCGCATGGACAACCCGCGGCTGAACTTCGTCCACGGCCCGACCGAGGACACGACCCAGACCGGCACGGGCCAGACGTGGCTGCCGATGCTCGAGGACCTGTTCCCGTTCCGGATCGACAAGGCCCGGATCGTGCAGGGCGAGGTGCACTTCCAGGCGTTCCACACCGACCCGCCGGTGGACGTGTTCCTGAGCGAGCTCGACGCGACGGTCGAGAACCTGACCAACGTGCAGGGCTCGGTGGACCCGATGATGGCGACGGTCAGGGCGACCGGCGTCGCGATGGACAGCGGCGAGTTCGAGCTCGACGTCGAGCTTGACCCGACGGCGCACCGGCCGACGTTCACGGTCGCGTCGCGGCTGCTGGGGCTTGACGTCAACCGGCTCAACGAGCTGGCGCAGGCGTACGGCAGCTTCGACTTCGAGGGCGGGACGTTCGACCTGGTGGTCGAGGCGACGGCGCGCAACGGGTTCCTCGACGGCTACGCCAAGCCGCTGTTCCGCGACGTGCAGGTGATCGCGCTGGAGGACATCGGCGAGAGCGACCCGCTGCAGGCGCTGTGGGAGGCGCTGGTGTCGGTGGTGGGGGAGGTGCTGTCGAACCAGCCGCGGGAGCAGTTCGGCACGCGGATCACGATCCAGGGGGACCTGACCGCGCCGCGGACGAGCGTGCTCGAGATCATTGGCAACGTGCTGTACAACGCGTTCGTGCAGGCGTATCTGCCGCGGCTGGAGGGGCACGCCGCGCCGGATGTGGCGGTGGAGGAGGCCGGGGATGACGACGGCGCCGGCGAGCGGCGCGAGACAGCTTCAACAGGAGGATCTTCACGATGACATACACACACACTTCGGTCGTGCTGGCGGTGATCGCGGCGGCGCTCGCGGGCGGGTGCAGCGGCGGCGGAGAGCGGAGCGCGCGGACGACGACGACCTCGGGCAGCCCGGAGGCGGACCAGCGGGCGAACATGCGCGTCGATGAGGACGAGGGGGGCGGGGAGGCGGACAACCGCACGCTCTACGAGCGGCTGGGCGGCGAGGAGACGATCGCCGCGCTGGTCGACGACCTGACGACGCGCGTGGTGAACGACCCGCGGGTGAACTTTGATCGTTCGAACGTGAAGACGGGGTGGCTGGCCGGGAAGTACGAGCCGTGGCGCGCGACGGACGAGAACGTCGCGCGGTTCAAGCGGCACATGGTGGAGTTCCTGACATTGGCCGCGGGCGGGCCGGCGGAGTACACCGGGCGGGACATGAAGTCCCTGCACAAGGACATGAAGATCACGAACACGGAGTTCGACGCGATGGTGGGGGACATCAAGGCGTCGCTGGACCGGCTGGGCATCCGAGGGACGGAGGCGAAGGAAGTGCTGGCGATCATCGAGACGACGCGGAAGCAGATCGTCGAGGAGCGTTGAGTGTGAAGTTATTTGCCGAGAAGCAGGAGAACCCGGATGTTTGTGCACGGGACGGGTGTAGACTCGGGGATGATGGAGCACGATCGTCAGACCCTGAGCGACGAGGTGGCGGCCCTTCGTGAACGCGCGGCCGAGCAGCAGGCCCGGCTCGCGGAGCTGCAGCTTGAGTACGAGCTGGTGAACGCCGAGCTGCGGCGGCGGGGGATCGATGCGCCGCCCGCACGCCGTGAACAGGCGGATAACGACGCCTGAGAGACCACGGGCGGTTCTCTGGCGAGGTCCTCATCGGAACGCGGCACCGTTTGGAGCGGTCCGCGGCTTTGATCCCAAAAAAACTTCCGTAGTCGTGTCACACGCGGCCAGCGGTGTCGCTCATGAAGCTTCCAGGACGCGTCCGTGCGCCGCTCCGTGAACGGCGGACCCGAAGGTCTGCCCGGCGGCCACGATCGAACCGGGCGCGGGCTGGTACGGAGACGGAACAATGCTGGCTACTCGTCGATTCTGCGCGGTCGCGCTTGGGGTTACGGTTGTCACGGGCGCTGCGCATGGCCAGAACATGCTGGTGAACGGCAACCTGGATCTCGTTGAGGACGTGGAGATTGTGCCGGGAGGCTTCCTTCCCAAGCCCCAGGGCTGGCAGAACATCGGGTTTCAAACGATCGCCGGGCCGTACGAGGGCGAGATGTCGTCCGAGCCGTGGGCCGGGCCATCGCCGACGCCGGTCACAACCGACGGCTTTATGAACCCCCCGCAGTACAACCATGCCGGCGACTGGGCCGTGTTCTTCCGGCCGTTCTCGGGCGGGGCGGTCACCGGCCCGGCGACCGGGCACCTTCTCCAGGACGTCCCTGGAACGGCCGGCACGCTGTACACGCTTTCGGGCTGGGCGGGCGGCGAGGTGAACGTGCTCATGGGCGGCGCGGAGTTCGCGCTCGAGTTCCTGGACGCGGGCGGGGGCGTTCTGGGCGGCGCGAGCGTTGACCTTCTGCCCACGCTCACGCTCGATAACGGGCTTGCGTTCGATTACAAGGAGTACTCGCTGGCGGCGGTGGCGCCGGAGGGGACGATCACCGTTCGGGCCCGGGTCTCCTTGATCGACGGGATGGCGAACCCCATCGGGGGCGGGCAGGCGTTCGTGGTGGACGATTTCGTGCTCGTTCCGGCGGCGCCGACGGCGGCGGTGCTGCTGCTCGGGGG
>JAEYNG010000062.1 GCA_023412695.1 Planctomycetota bacterium
CGCCGACTGCACCGACACAAGCGTGGAATCAAGCATGTTGGGGATCGTCACAGCCCAGCATAGGGCCCCACGGCACCCCTTGGGGGCGGTCGCTCAACCGCCGCCACGTGCGGATAATCACCCGTCCCTCCGCAGTGGAACGGAGTAGGACGGGGAAGGGTTCTGGGTCCCAACTTGGAGATCCGTCATGCGGCTCATCAAGCTCCTGCTGATCCTGGTGATCGTGCTCGTCCTGCTCATCGCCATCGCCGGCATCGCCGTCTTCGCCTACGTTGACAGCATCGCAAAGACCGCCGTCGAACGAGGCGGCACCTACGCCCTCGGCGTTCAGACCAAGCTCGGCGACGCCGACGTGGACATCATGGGCGGCGAGTTCGAGATGTCGAAGCTCGAGGTCGCCAACGTCGCGGGCTACCCCGCGCCGCACTTCCTCACCCTCGGCGACGGCTCCGTCGCCGTCTCCCTCAACACCCTTCGCGAACCGACGGTCGTCCTCCCCCACCTCAAGCTCGACGAGATCGACGTCCGCCTCGAGAAGAAGGGCGGCGAGAGCAACTACAACGTCATCCTCGAGAATCTGAAGAAGGTCAGCGGGGGGGGCGACAAGCCCGCGCCACAGCCCGCCCCCGGCGAAGAGAAGAAGTTCATCATCAACGAGCTCACGATCACCGACGTCACCGTCCACGTGGACCTCATGGAGTCGGGCGCTCTCGGCGGCGCGCTCAAGCCCCTCTCCAAGGTCACCGTCCCCATCGACGAGATCAAGCTCCAGAACGTCGGCAAGACCGGCGAGGGCGTCGCCGGATCCGGCGTCACCATGAGCCAGCTCGCCAACATCATCGTCCAGGCCGTCCTCGCCGCGGCCGTCGAAAAGGGCGGCGAGCTCATCCCCGGCGACATCCTCGGCGATCTCCAGGGCAAGCTCGCCTCCCTCGGCGACCTCAGCAAGCTCGACATCAAGGTCCTCGGCGACGTCAAGGGCACCGTCGAAGACCTCACCAAGTCCGCCGACGACGTGAAGAAGAAGGCCGAGGAAGCCGTCGAGAAGGGCAAGGAAACCGTCGAGGAAGCCAAGAAGGCTCTCGAAGGCCTGATCCCGAAGAAGAAGGACGACAAGTGAAGCTATTGCTTCTCCGGTAGCCCAATCATTGCCGACTCCCAATTTCCGGTTGCAACGTTCTCGGTGCAGCGGAACGTCACGAGATACCGGTTCGTACGATGCTTTGGAGGGTGATACACGCTGAACGAGAAAGCGATAGTCGCGCTGCGCAACGCGTCGCCATCTTCATGCATCACCACACGCACCTGATCCCAAGTGGGCCACGTGTATTTGTTACCGCTGGGATTTCCACCAATCAGTTCATCAATGTGCGGCTGGATTTGAGTCATTGCTGCCCGAGCAAAGTTGCTCGGCGGAGTCCCGCTAACCGAAAAGCCGGACAGTGAAGCGATCGCCACTGTGTATTCTGGCTCATCCGTTGGCGGCACTTGCCTCGGTATCGGGCGCAGCGGTTCGGACTTTGCGTCACTATTCAATGATCGGAATTTGGGTGTCTCCTCCGCACTCATCGGAGAGATCGAAATAGGTGACGCCGGCCGGGATCGATGCATGTAGCTCGTCACGACGATGGCGATCAGGACAAGTCCAAGTGTCGCCGTCGACAACTTCCATAGGGCAAGCTCTGTCCTGTTCTCGGCGGCGATAGCCGTGGCCAATGACCAGTCGCCGTTCATCTGGTATGCGTGCTTGACAGTAATACCGCGGCTCTTTGCGGCCGCGCGCGCAGCGTGATTGCTGGGCGCATCGACAAAGAGCTCTGCTTCACTACCGTCACTCGACCAAGTGCCCTGCACGAAATACTTCATCCTGCTAGTCTACCGTAACAAGGCCTGGATGCAGCTACTGGCCTGCCGTTTGACCGCCCGTTCTCTTCCTCCGCCCAGATGCCCACCTCCGTCTTCCTCAACGGCCGCTTCTTCACCCTCGACGCCGCGGCCTCCGAGCGCGCCGCCCTCTCCCCCTTCGACGCCGGCTTTCAGCACGGCGTCGGCCTCTTCGAGACCATGCTCGGCGGTGTCAATGATGCCGGTGACACATGGTGCATGCGCATCGACGAGCACCTCTCCCGTCTCGCCGAATCCGCCCGCATCCTCGGCCTCTCCGACAGCCTCCGCGTCGGCGCGCTCGCCGAGGCGATCGCCGAGACCATCCGCCGCTCCGGCCTCCCCCGCGCCCGCATCCGGCTCACCCTCTCCGGCGGCGACCTCAACCTCCTCACCCGCGCAAGCAGCGGAAGCAGCGCCAAGGTCGAGCACGACCCCACCATCCTCATCGTCGCGCAGCAGGCCGTCGACTACCCCGCCGGCATGTTCGATCGCGGCGTCGCCGTCACCATCGCCGACGCCCGCGCCAACCCCCTCAACCCCATGGAGGGCCACAAGACCCTCAACTACTGGTGGCGGCTCCGCGAACTCCAGGCCGCCAGCGCAAAGAACGCCGCCGAAGCGATCGTCCTCTCCGTCACCAACCACCTCGTCGGCGGCTGCGTCAGCAACCTCCTCCTTGTCAACGACGGCGAGATCCTCACCCCCATCGCCCGCGGCGAAGAGGGAGGGGGCAACACCGCACATCTGCAGCCCACGCTCGACGACCCCGATGCGCCGCCGATGCCCGTGAAGACCGTCAAGGGCGGCTACCTCCCCAGCCCCGTCCTCCCCGGCATCGCCCGCGCTTGGGCACTCGACTGGGCCGCGGACCAGGGCATCAACGTCAAACGCCAGATGCTTTCTGTCGCCGACCTGCTCGAGGCCGACGAGGTCCTGCTCACCAACTCCTCTTGGGGCGTCCTCTCCGTCGTCAAGGTCGAAGCCAGCGCGGTCGGTGGGGGGGGTGGTGGGGGTGGGGGTGGGGACGCCGTCCCCGGCCCCATCGGCACCAAGCTCGCCGCCGCGTGGCGATCACTGGTTGACGAATACGCCTCCGGAGCGGCGGCGTGAGTGGGAAGTGATGCCGCGTGAGCGAATGATTCGATGAACCCTTTATGCGAGAAGACATGAAGAACCAAGTTGGCGTGGGTCTTGCAGTCACCTTGCTTTTCGGGTCGACGGCGGTCGCGCAGCCCACGGTGCACCAGATCGCTCCAGTTATCTCACACGGGGTATCGAAGGCCGAATCAATAAGCGCCGATGGACGAGTGGTGGTCGGGTTTGCCACAATGCCCGGTGGCCGCAGAAGAGCATTTCGGTGGGAAGTCGGCGGTTTGATGACAGACCTAGGCGTATTGCCCGGTTACGTCGAATCGTTCGCCGAAGATGTCAACGCCGACGGCTCGGTCGTTGTGGGTTATTGCAATCCAAGTGGTGGGCAGTTGGCGTTCCGCTGGACTGCCGAGACGGGAATGCAGGAACTCGTGTCGGGGACCGCGGGCGGTCAAGCGCACGGCGTGAATGGCGACGGATCGGTCGTTGTGGGTTGGGCTACGTTTCCCTTTGTGGGCAGGCGATGGAGCGTTGGCGGTGAGACACAGACACTCAATCCGCTGCCAGACGGCACGCAAGCACTAGCGAAGGCAGTCACCCCGGATGGTCAGTTCACAGCCGGCTATGACCCCAGCGTTGCGACTCCTCGCGCTGTCAGATGGGGACCCGACGGCGTTGCTGAGAATCTCGGAGTTCTTCCGAATCGGATCAGGTCCTATGGCTTAAGCCTGAGCAGTGATGGCTCAGCCGTAATTGGTTACTGTGTCGGGGGCGGCGACTGGATCGGGTTCCAGTGGACTGAGAATGCAGGAATGACATCTGTGGGCCTGCTTGAC
>JAEYNG010000368.1 GCA_023412695.1 Planctomycetota bacterium
TTGCCGGGCTTGAGGTCGCGGTGGATGACGCCCTTGGTGTGGGCGTGCTGGACGGCGCGGCAGACCTGGGTGAAGAGGTCGTGGCGCTCGCGGATGCTGAGGCGGGCGTTGTCGCAGTATTGCGTGATCGGATCGCCGCGGACGAGCTCCATGACGAAGTAGGGGCGGCCGGCGTCGGTTGCGCCGGCGTCGAAGACGCGCGCGATGTTGGGGTGGTCCATCATCGCGAGGGCCTGCCGCTCCTGCTCGAAGCGTGCGACGACGGTGCGGGTGTCCATGCCGAGCTTGACGATCTTGAGGGCGACGCGCCGGCGGACGGGGTGGGACTGCTCGGCCATGAAGACCGCGCCGAAGCCGCCCTCGCCGATGTGTTCGAGCAGGCGGTAGGGGCCGATGTGGTCGCCGGGCTGCTCGCCGATCGGTGGCGCGGCGGGTGTGTCGCCGAGCGTGGGGCCGTTGAGGAAGCCGTCGTCGGTCTCGGCGGCGGCGAGGAGGGCCTCGACGCGGGCCTGGAGCGCCGCATCGCCGGCGCAGGCGTCGCGGAGCGTCTGTGCGCGCTGCTCGCCGGGCAGGTCGATGACCTGGTCGAAGATGACACGCGCGCGGGCGTCGGTGGGTGCGGGCATGGGCGGGCTACTGCTCCTCGCGTTCGATGGCGTCGCGCAGCCAGGCGCGGGCGAAGACCCAGCTACGGCGGACGGTGCGCTCGGAGATGTCGAGGGCCTCGCCGACGGCGCGCTCGTTGAGCCCGCCGTAGAACCGGAGCCTGACCACCCATGCCGCCTGCGCGTCCACTTTCTCAAGGCGCAGGATGGCTTCGTCCAAGGCCAGGATTCCGTCGGGATCGGCGTCGGCGGCGAGGTCGGCGACGGAGGAGATGGAGAGGGCGGCGCGGGCGTGTCGGCCGCCGCGCTTCTGGGCGTTGCGCGCGCGGGCGTGATCGATGAGGATCTTGCGCATGGCCTCGGCGGCGGCGCGGAAGAAGTGCTTGCGGCCTTCCCAATGATTTGCGCCGGGGCCGAGCAGCCGGAGGTAGACCTCGTTGACGAGGGCGGTGGCCTGGAGCGTGTGGCCGGGCCGCTCCTGGTTCATGCGGGCCTGGGCGATCGCGCGCAGTTCGTTGTGGATCCGGGAGAGGGCGGTCTGCAGAGCATCGTCGTCGCCGTTGGCAGCGGCGTTGAGCAGCAGGGTGAGGCCGTGATCGGGCGAGGCCGCGGCCGCGGAGGAGGATGAGGGCTCGCCACTGGACGCATCGGCGTGCATGCGGGCAGTTTACAGCATGCGGGTGAGCGGTGGCGGCTCACTGAACGAGGCGGCCGCCTTTGGCGAACGTGAAAACGGATTCACCGACGGTCCATCATGAGCGGGGTGTGGTTGGTCATGCTCGACAATCGGGCGATGCGCCCGGTTGAGTTCCCGGCTTGTGGAATCTTGAGAAAGGGGTATTGCGATGGCGACTCGGTCTGGAAACACCAGCGGCGGCGGCAAGCGTGAGCGGATTTCGCCGAACGGCGACATGCGCTTTGTGCGGCGCGATTCCAAGGGGCAGTTCTCAGAGAGCGATGATGCGGGGCGGGCGATGCAGGCCGACCGCCGGCAGAAGGCGAAGAAGAAGGTGCGGTCGGGGTATGGGGACCGCGGGGATCGGTAGGGCTCGCGGTGTTGCGCCGGGAAAGAAAAACGGCACCGTGCGAGACGGTGCCGTTTCCCGAAGTGACCCCATGGGGGTCCGAACAACCGGTGGTTTCTAGGCAGGAAACGCGGGTTTGCGGAACGGGCAGCGCAAATTCCGGCGCAGTCATTGACCACCTCGAACCGGCGGCACCCGCACCCAAGTTCCGCGCTGGTCATTTGCTCCCTAAGGACTGCAACGCCGAACGCGGCGTCGGCAGGCGTGACGCTGCGTACGGCCCCCATTGCTGCCTAGATCGTGCCGCAACCAACACTTGCAGGCCGTACAAGCGGCGCATCACGGTCTGCCTGCCTTACCACCACCGGCAGCAATTCCCGGCCGCCCTGCGCGCACGCAAATCTATTGAACTCCACCGTCGCCGTGACCAAGTAAACTGCCGCGATGCCGCGCCAGTTCTGCACGCCCCACTTCCTCGCCAATGGCACCACGACCGCGCTTCTGCGCGTCCCGTTCGATGAGCGGACGTTCGACGAGGATTGGTTCCAGGACATTCTGTTCCGCAACCCGTCGCTGTTGCCTGTCGATGAGATCGAGCCGCTGTTTGCGCCGCTTGTGCCGCTGGCGCGGGAGCTGGCGACCCCGGCCGGGCCGGTGGACATCGTCTACATCACCGCCGACGGCTATTTGACGCTGGTCGAGACCAAGCTCTGGCGGAACCCCGAGGCGCGCCGGCAGGTCGTGGCGCAAATCATCGACTACGCCGCAGCGATGTCACGCTGGACGTACGAGGATCTATGCGAGGCGGTGGCCAAGTCCGGGCGCGGCGGAGATGACCCGGTCGCCGCTGTGGTCGCAGAAGACCCGGACTTCGACCGGGCGCGGTTTGTTGATACCGTCAGCCGCGGGCTCCAGAAGGGCCGGTTCCTCCTGCTGATCGTCGGCGACGGAATCCAGGAAGGGGTCGAGCACCTGGCCGAGACGCTCTCGCGCAGCCCGCACCTGAGCTTCTCGCTCGCGCTGGTGGAGATGGCAGTGTTCCGAACGGTGGGGAACGGTGCGGAGTACTTCATCCAGCCGCGGACGCTTGCCAGGACGCGCGAGGTGGTGCGGGCGGTTGTTGAGCTCAAGGAGGGCATCCGCGCGTCGGACGTTCAGGTGTCGCTGCCGGCGGCGGCCGCGGAGGGCCGCCCGGAGATGCGGCGCGACCAGGCGCTTCAGGTATTCCTCGAGACACTCGGTCGCAACACGAGCACGGGGGTTGCAGAGGCATTCCGGCAGTTCCTCGGCCAGTGCACGCAGATGGGGATCGAACTGACCGGCAAGGGGGCGTCCGTCGGCCTGTTCTGGTTCGAGCCCACGCGGTCGGACCGATTCACCTTCGGATCGGTGTACGCGGTCAACGGGTTCGTCGAGGTGAACTACGTGCCGATGTACTTTCAGAAGTGGGGACTCGATCCGACCATCGGCGAGAGATACATCGCTGCGGTGACGGCGCTGGTGCCGGGCGCACGCGTCGCGTCAGATGTCAAAGACGGGCGCACGTGGGTTCGGGTGCTCAGGAGCGACGGCTACAACATCACGGTCTCGGATCTGCTTCCCAAGCTCGATCAGTGGCTGGAGGCGATTCGCGCGATGATGCGGGAGGTTCAGGAGGCGGAGGAGAGACGCGCGGCCGAGACGGCCTGAACCAAAGAACGCGTTACCAACGGGGATTTCGCCAAGGACGCCCCACGGGCCAACGTGGGCCAACGGGTGGCAAACTGCGCGGGTTCCGGCGGCTCTAATCCGGCCGCCGGCGACGAGTTCCGCTCCGGCCAGTTGGTCACAATGCACCCCCCGACGGGTCGAGAGGATCGCTAGATCGCGGCTGGTCCGAGCTTCAATCGGCACTACTACGTGTCGTTGGCATGAGCAGATGATCACTGGATCGCAGCACGAACTCGCTCGAACGAGTCAGCACTATTGAAGATGGCCCTGCTCTGTTCTCAGGGGTTTACGCTTAGTCATTCCGCGATTTCTGCTATACTGCCCCGAATCCACCCCACCTTATTAAGGGGTGACACAGCGGGGGCGGAGCGCGGAGGATCAAGTATGTCCGAATCGACCCCCGCTTCACACACGCCCAACTCTTCAGCCGTGAACTCCAGTGAATGTCCGTACTGCGGCGACCCTATCAAGGAAGGCGCCATCAAGTGCCGCCAGTGCCAGACCCCCTTAATGCTGGACTTGTCAACCAATGCTCGTGTAGGAAGGCCGTACCCATACAGGGATATTCGAATCGATACTCGACTTTACCGACTTCTCCAGTTGGTGGCGATCATGTTCTCCGTGGGTGCCGGCATCGCGCTCTTTGCGTTCGGTCATGATTTGTGGAGTGCGAGGACCGAAACTCAGCGAAACGCAGACATGGTCCGGGACATTCGTGTTTCGGTCGAATCCAGCTTGAAAGAGATCGAAGCGCTCGCGCGGCAGGCGGAGGCTGAGCGCGGTGCAGCCGGACAGATCATTGAAGATCTCGTCGCACAGGTTAACGACGAGATTGTTCAAGTGAACGAGTCTGTTTCAACGCGACTCGCTGAGATTGGCCGTCGCGCGAATCGGGTGGCGATAGCCCCGGACCCATCCGGGATCGCCCTATCACAACCCGTTTCGCACAACAAATCACTCCCAACCACGGTCTTTGGCGACTCGATCACCTTCGAATGGTCATACCCGGGTGTCAAGATCGGTGGAGACAGCTTTCAGCTGCAGGTCGCAAGAACTCCGCAGTTCGAGACGCCGGTAATCGATGTCGAGGTGTACAAAGACTCGTTGACTTTGGAAAATGCGAAGACGGAGTCGCGCTCGCGACCCTTTGCAGGGGTCTTCTATTGGCGCGTCCGTCTCGTAACTCAAGATGACTCGGGCGCGGAATCGGCGGGGCAGTGGACTGCGCCCGGGCTCTTCGCGACCTATGGATCTTCACTGGACAGGATCAAGCTCACAAAGAAACTGCGAGTGGGGACCTCTGCGTTCAATGGCTCTCCCACCGATTCCATTTACCTGAAAGGTGACGGTGACAGCCGCCAACTGGCAGGCATGGATCACGATGTCATTCAGGCAGTCGTCAAGAAGCTGGTAGATGATGATGAACTGCCCGAGGTTGCGCTGGAGTTCTACAACTTCAGCTGGCAAGAGATGTTCGAGGCACTGGCCGATGATCGAGTTGACCTGATTATCTCCGGTATCACCCGCACCCCACAGCGGGCTGCGACTTACAACATAGTCTTCTGCGAGCCGTACTACGAGACCCCCTTGGCCGCCGTTTGGCGAAAGGACTCGGGCATTCAGCATCCTGAAGACCTTGTGGGGCGTTCACTCCTAGCCATCAAGGGTCAGCGGGGCTTTCAGATGGCGAGTCTCTTCACCTCTCCAGATCGAATATCAAGCCCGCCTACGAGCAACTATGTCTTACTCTTCACAGAGCTGATGAAGAATCGAAACCGAGAGGCTGCGGCGATCATGGACCTTCCGATGGCACGCATGGCGGAGGACCCGAGGTTCCGCGGCGTGTTCGTCATCTCGCACCTTGCGTCGACGACGGTGCCTCCAACCGTAAGCAGGAAATGGATGTCGGACAACGACGGCCACTTTTTGGAGTCATGGTCGTTCGCGGTCAGCGCCGACGATGTCACCTTCCCATCCAAACTCAGCGCGGCGGTGAACAAACTGAAATCCGAGGGTGTGTTTGCGGAGCTGGCCGTGCGACACGGCTTCCCGCCGTCTGCGTCGGAGTGACACGACCGCTAGCCCGACTAGACCGATTGCCGACACATTTGTGCGCAATTTGCCAATCCGAGTGTGTGCCCTTCTGAAGGTGGGGCCGGCCATTGCGCTCCAGTTTTGGCAACTTTCGACCAGCCATAAGCATCATCTATCGGTCTAGCCATGACCCATAGATGGTGTCTATGCTTCCCTGTGCACGGTCGCCGGGCCATGCGAGAGAGCCCTCGGGTCGGGATCACGGGGAACAGACATGCAGATCGAGATGCGTCCGGTGGGCGCGGTACGCCCGTATGAGAGCAACCCCCGCCGCAACGACGCGGCGGTGGATGCGGTGGCCAAGAGCATCCGCGAGTACGGGTTCCGCCAGCCGATCGTCGTTGACTCTGACGGCGTGGTCGTGGTGGGGCACACGCGGCTGAAGGCGGCGCTCAAGCTCGGCCTTGAACAGGTCCCGGTGCACGTGGCGACGGGGCTGACGCCCGAGCAGGCGCGGGCCTACCGCATCGCCGACAACCAGACGGCCTCGATCGCGGAGTGGGACCCGGACCTCTTGAACAGCGAGTTGGCCGCGCTCAAGGCGATCGACTACGACCTGTCGCTGCTCGGATGGTCCGACAAAGACCTTGATGAACTGATGGCCCCTAAGGGCAACGAGGGGCTGGTCGACCCCGACGACGTGCCCGCGCCGCCCGACGCGGCGACGACCAAGCCGGGCGACCTGATCATCTTGGGCAACCACCGGCTGCTGTGCGGCGATAGCGGGAGCGCCAGCGACCTCGACCGCCTGCTTGACGGCAAGCAGATTCACCTTGTCAACATGGATCCTCCCTACAACGTGAAGGTCGAGCCGCGGAGCAACAACGCGATCGCGGCCGGGCTCTCGTCATTCCAGGCGAGCAACACCAGACCCCAGCACCACCACCAGGACATGGACCTGGCTCGCCACCCCGAGATCGCCGCCTTCGCGGACGTGGTGCTTGCCTTCTTGCTGCTGGTGCTCTTCTTCGATGCCATCGTGCGTTCTCCAAGTGTGGTCTAGATGCGGCCCGGCGCACGCTGCGCCGGGTGAAGTCGCCCGCCGCGGTCTCCCGCGGGGGGCGGTGGTGGTCGTTGGTCAGCTCAGCAGCCCGCGACCCGCTCCATCTCGGCCAGGACCTCGCCGATCATGCTGCTTGGCCCGGCGGGCCTGCCCTTCTTGTCGCGGCCGAGGATCAGCGCGGCGGCGATGAGCGCCGATGGCAGCATCATCGGCGGCAGCCTCGAGCGCACCGGGCCGA
>JAEYNG010000080.1 GCA_023412695.1 Planctomycetota bacterium
CTCCAAGGTCGCGCTCTCGCGCGTCGCCCGCGCCCTCGACTCGCTCGGCTACCCGCCGCACCCGGCCCGCGACGCGGCAGACCGGGACGCACGGCGCGCGGACGACCGCAGCCGCCTCGTGCGGCTCGGGGTCGCCGGCGCGTGCGCGGGGAACGTCATGCTGCTCGGGCTCGCGCTCTACGCCGGGCTCTTTGACAGCATGGAACCGGCGTACGAAGCGCTGTTCCGCGTCAGCAGCATGCTGATCACGCTCGTCTCGCTGGCATGGCCCGGAGCGGTGTTCTTCAAGTCCGCCTGGGCGGCGCTGCGCACACGCACCATGCACCTCGATGTGCCGATCGCCCTTGCGCTCGCCGCCGGCGGACTGTGGGGCGTTGTGAACACCATCCGAGGCGAGGGCGAGATCTACTTCGACACGCTCAGCGTGCTGGTCTTTCTTCTTCTTGTCGGGCGGTTCATCCAGCACCGCCAGCAGCGGCGGAGCACCGATGCCGTCGAGATGCTCTTCTCGCTCACCCCGACGAGCGCGAGGGTTGTTGAGGGCGACGACGCCGGGAATGGCGTGCCGGGTACCACCCGGGACGTCTCCATCCAGAGCGTTCTCTCCGGACAGGTCGTCGAAGTCCGCGCCGGCGAATCAGTCCCCGTGGACGGCGTCGTCGTTGCTGGTTTATCACAGGTCGATCAATCCCTTCTCACCGGGGAGTCGCGTCCCGTCACGGTTGAAACCCGCGATCATGTCTGCGCGGGCACCGTCAACCTGTCCTCAACGCTCCGGATCCGCGTAGAGGCCACCGGCACGCAAACGCGCGTGGGCAAACTGATGACTCTCGTGCAGGAATCGCTGGACCGCAAGGCGCCGATCGTCCGTCTCGCCGACCGCATCGCCGGGTGGTTTCTCGCGGGCATGCTCATCCTGGCCGCGCTCACCGTCGCCGTCTGGCTCTATGCGGACCCGTCCAACCCCGCACTCGCCATTGAGCACGCCACCGCGCTGCTCGTGGTGACCTGCCCGTGCGCGCTCGGCCTTGCCACCCCGCTCGCTCTGACGGTTTCGATCGGCCGCGCCGCCCGCCGGGGCGTGCTCATCAAGGGCGGCGAGGCGCTGCAGGCCCTTGCCAAGCCCGGCACAATCCTTCTCGACAAGACCGGCACACTCACGCACGGGCGCATGTCCGTCGTTCGGTGGACCGGCCGCGAGGACTACAAGCCTCTCATCGGCGCGATTGAGCGGCACTCGAACCACCCCGTCGCCCAGGCGATCGCCAAGGCCTTCGGGCCCGGGTTCCCATCGGACGCGGAGGTCGAGCAGGTTGTCGGCGCGGGGATGGTCGGAAAGACCCGCGGCCGCACGCTCGCCATCGGCTCGCCGAAGTTCATCGCCTCGCGCATCGGCGGGCTTGACGACGAATCCGCCTCACGGTGCACGCAGCTCGCTTCCGAGGGCCTGACACCCGTACTGGTCGCCGAAGGCGGCCGGGTGGTCGGCTGCATCGGGCTTGGCGATCAGCTGCGCACCGATACCGCGCAGAGCCTTGCAGCTCTCCGAGCCGGTGGCTGGCGCGTGGGCATCCTCTCCGGCGACCACCCGGGCGTGGTCGGTGCGATCGCCGAGGAACTCCAGCTCCCAGTGAGCGACGCCCGCGGTGGTGTCACACCTGAACAAAAACTTGAAGCCGTCCGGACGTCGCTCGCCCTCAATCACGGGCCCGTGGTAATGGTCGGCGACGGCGTGAACGACGCCGCGGCGCTCGCCGGGGCCACGGTCGGGATCGCGGTACACGGCGGAGCCGAGGCTAGCCTGGCCGCCGCGGACGTCTACCTCTCTCGCCCAGGGCTTGGCGCCATCACCGAGCTCGTCCATGGCGCAACCGCGACGATGCGCACGATTCACATCTGCCTCGCCGCATCGCTGGTGTACAACGTTGCCGCGGCCGCGCTCTCCGTGACCGGGTACATCAACCCGCTCATCGCGGCGATCGTCATGCCGGCGAGCTCGCTGACCGTTCTGACGCTGTGCATGCGAACGAAAGCTTTCAGGCTTCGAGGTGAAGCATGAGCATCCTGTTCCTCATCCTCCCCTTGGCCTTCCTGCTCGCCGGTGCGGCATTGGCAGGCTTCATGTATGCCGTACGGCAAGGTCAGTTCGACGACCTCGATACGCCCTCCCACCGGGTGCTCTTCGACGACGACGACGGTGTCACCCCGGCCTGAGCGACACCCTGTTCGATCGGCAGTTATAGTGCGGACATGATCCGCATTCGCACGGTTCTCCCGCTGCTCGCGACCGCCTGCCTCCTCGCCACGCTCTCCGCCGCGCAACCGGCCGACACCGCCCGCGTGCCGGGCGTGACGGTGAGAATCTACAAGGTCGAAGGTGACATCAGGTCCATTCCGCGGCTCGCCGCAAACCAGACGCCCAACAGCGACGCCGTAGTGCCGACGATCAACCTCGGCGACGCGATGCCCTTCCCGGACCTCGCCGCGCCGATCGTGACGCATGTCCACGCCTTTCTCCGGATCGCGGAGCGCGGCACGTATTTCTTCCGCATCACGAGCGACGACGGCTCCCGTCTGCTCATCGACAACCAGGTGGAGATCGACCACGATGGACGCCACGGCGCGACGGCTAAGGAGAGCGGCCCCGTTCTGCTTGATGCGGGCGATCGCTCGCTGCTGATCGAGCACTTCGATTCCGGCGGCAAGCGGGCCCTTCGCCTCGAGTGGAAGCCGCCCGGTTCGCCGGAGTTCGTGCTCGTCCCGACTGACTTCCTCTCTACCGAAGTGGATAACGCCCGTGTCACCTCCCCCGGCGTGAAGCGGCTGTTCGAGGACCGTAGCCCGGGCGCCGGCCGGCCCCGCGCGGGCGTGCCCCCCGCGGTGCCCCCCCCCCCCCACCACCCCCC
>JAEYNG010000246.1 GCA_023412695.1 Planctomycetota bacterium
GCTCTCGGCCGGCGTGCTCGACACCCAGTAGATGGTGTAGGTGCGGGCGATCTCGTAACCCTGGAGCTTCTCGATCTTCTCGACCACGAAGTCGTCGTAGCTGTCGGCGTCGTTCCCGAGGTCAACCTGGTAGTAGTTGAAGAGCGTGACCCGGTTGTCGTTCTCGTCGGAGTCGTCGTTGTCGAGGAACTGCGAGACGACCTTGGTCAGGCGGCCGGTGGTCTCGTCGTAGACGTACCGCGTCCACGCACCGTTCCAGTCGGTCGCCCCCTCGACCGCGGTGTGGAACAGCCCAGTAGACACGTCGGCAATCGCCAGCTCAGTGTCCTGCGTCGTCGTGCCCTCGGTGAACACCGAGCGCGAGAGCAGCTGCTCGTCACCGGCCGCGCTCACCGCGTACTCGCGGGACTCCTTGTACGCCGGAACGCCGGCGCTGTCGAGAATCGTGCGGAGCTCGGTGTGTGTCCCGCTCGCTCGCGTGTGCAGCACGCGTTCCGTCCGTGTCGCGACCCCCGATACCACGCCGGATTGCAGCTCCCAGATGGTCTTTGCTCTCTTTGTCCCCAAGCCGTGCGGAGCGGGCAGGAAGTCCGGCCGGATCGGGATCGGCGTGCCGGGGGTGGACTGGGTGCCGCCGGTGCGGTTGTCGAGGTCGTCGACCGGCTCAAAGTCCGGCCGGATCGCCGCCTTCTCGACGAACCTGGTCGTGCCGATCTCGTTCACACCCTCGGCAACCGTCAGCGTCCCCACCGACAGCAGGTCCGCCGGGTCGCTGCTGTCCGGGTCGTCGATCAGCGCCATGTCCAGAGAGAAGGCGACCGTCTTGATGAGCGCGCCCGCGGGCACGTAGAAGCCCGACCCCGTGTCGATGGTGTCGCCGTCGTCCGTCTGGTAGATCGAGACGGTGAAGCCGCCGGAGGTGAGGTTGATGTCGGCGAGGGTCGCCGGGCCGCGCACCTGCTTCAAGTACGTGTACGGAACCGTGGCGGTCTTCACCTCAAACGGTCCGCCGTACGGCCGCTGGAAGCTCAAGCACTTCGCGGTGCGTATTTCGTACGCGCCGAGCCCGGGAGCCGGGTCGTCGTTGCTGTCCGGGACCACCGTCTCTTCGCCCCACCCGACGAGCGTGTCGCCGCGGACCATGAGGTAGCCGGCGCTGCCGTACTCGTACTGGCCGAGGTTGATCTTGGCGTGCACGCCGCCGAGCGAGTAGGTCACCGTGCCCGGCATGCACGACGAACAGTTGCCGCTCGCGGCCTCGTCGGGCGAGCGGTTGAACAGGGGTTCGATCACCGCGACGAGCGGGACGGACTCGCTGGCCCTCCAGCCACGGACGCCATTGAGCGGGTCGCCGCCGTCGGTGGTGAATCCGTAAGGGTCGCCGGTGAGCGACCGTGACCAGCCTGTCGCGCCGTTGGCCGGGAAGTCGAAGGTGCCGTATTGCTGGTACTTGTCTATATACGACTGCCCTCCCGGCGGCCTGTTGGATATCTCTGACGCGCCATCTGCCTTCGTCAGTTTCAGGAAGGCATGCCCGCGTCCCCGCTGATCGCCCGAGTCGAACCTGAAGCTGCCGGTTCGCCACTCACGGCCGAGTGTTTCCCATAGGCACCAGCTCCATGTGGGCGGTGTCTGATCGTCAAGGCACCCGTTTGGCCAGAAGAGCTGTCTTTCCAGGTAGCAAAAGTTCGCCAGATCGGTCGTTGTCGCGAGCCCTTGTGTGGCAAGGTAGGCTTCGAGCTCGCCCTCCCAATCGCTAAGTCCGGCGCCGCAGCTGCTGAAGCAGACGGAGTTGTGCGGCGCGGATGGCCCTCCGCCTGTGGTTACCGCTCCGCCCTTGCCGCTCCCGGTCACGGTGAGGCGGGCAGTTCCATCACGGGATGCGGTCGGATTCGAACCGTCCGCGATCACCAAGTAGTTCATCTCTTGGACCACGTCCCACAGGGCGTCCGCGTACTGGCAGTAGTTCGTGAGGTCCGGGCTCGCGCCCAGCGTGCTGTCGATCTCGCCGAAGAAGCCGCTATAAGAGTGCCGCCAAGACATCGGCACAAACTCCTCGCCTCCAAGGTCTGGAATCTGCCCATCGGAAGCCAGGAGGTACTCGTTGTACTTGTCATACCCACGCATCTCGGCGTTGACCGCCGAGACCAACGCGGTCATGAGCCGCGGGTCGCACAGCATGTTGCCGTAGAAGCCGTCGGGCGGGTACGGCGGCGCGGGGACCTTCTGCTCGCCGCACTCGGCCTCGGGCCACTTCGAGCGCTCATGGCCTGTCGCATCCTTCCTCGCCTGGAACTCCCGCATCAGCCGCTCGATCGGGATCGGGCAGCCGCCGCAGCCTGCGGAAGCTTCAACGGTGAGGCCGAGCGACTGCACCTGCCCGTACGCCGCGCCGGCGCTCAGCGCGGTTCCGGCGGCCACAACAAGCAATGCGCGGCGCGTGGCCGCGTGGACGCCCCCGACGAGCTGCATGAATGACATGACGGTCTCCGGCCCGGCCGCGACG
>JAEYNG010000292.1 GCA_023412695.1 Planctomycetota bacterium
CTCCTGGGCCGAGAGCCGGTCCAAGACCGATTCGGCTTTTGCGGGGCGTCCTGCCCCGAGGAACGTGCAGAAGTGGTGAACATGTCAACTCCAAGCCCCCTCGAGCAGCACCGTCGGAAGACCCGCGTGCAGTTCTCCACGGCCCCGGCTGAAGCCGGCTCCCGTGGCATCGCCGCGAGGGGTGTCAAGCGCGCCCTGAGCAAGGAGGACGAGAAACTCCTTGCCTCGCTGCTGAACCCCGCCAACCCGCAGGACTACATCGACTCCCCGGAGTTCGTTGAGAAGAACGCGGAGCAGGCGATCTACAGCAAGGGCGATGACATCGCCAAGCCGGATACCTCTTGGTATCACCCGGTGATGGACGACCTCTCCCCTGGCCGCAGCCGGACCGTCAAGAGCACCCAGCAGGTGATCCTGACCGGCGCGCAGGAGAAGGTGCTGTTCCACCAGTTCAACTTCGCCCGCTTCAAGGTCGCGCGCCTGCAGGAGGAGATCTGGGCCAGCGAGACGCGCAAGCCCACCCCCGAGCAGGCGCAGGAGATCCTGCGCTGGTTCCGCAAGTCCGAGGTGATCCGCGAGCAGATTGCGGAGACCAACCTCGCGCTGGTGCTGGCCATGGCCAAGCGCACCCGCATGAGCGAGGTGGATTTCGCCGACCTGGTTTCCGAGGGCAACATGGCCCTGCTCCGGGCGGTCGACAAGTTCGACGCCGGCCGCGGCTACAAGTTCTCGACCTACGCCTGCCGCGCGATCCTCAAGGCCTTCAGCCGTCAGGGCATGAAGCTCTCGAAGTATCGCCAGCGGTTCCCGACGGACTTTGATCCGAAGCTCGAGCGCTCGAACTTCCTCGAGACCAAGCGTGCCGACTTCGAGCGCGACGCGGCCGAGGAGGTCAAGCGGATCGTCCTCGAGAACCGGGCCGACCTGACCCAGGTCGAGCGCACGGTCATCGAGCACCGCTTCGGCCTCGAGTCCGGCACCGAGGAGAAGCCCATGACCCTCGAGCAGGTCGGGCAGATCATCGGCGTCACGAAGGAGCGCGTCCGCCAGATCCAGAACAAGGCCATGGAGAAGATCCGCCTTGAACTGGAGGCAAAGTTCCTCGGCACGAAGAAGGCCGAGGAGGCCCAGGCGGCCGAGGCCGCCGCCGCGGCGGCCGGACAGCCGGGCGCACAGGGCGGCCAGCCCCGTCCGCCGGAAGAGCAGTTCGAGCAGCTCGTCGCTTTGAACTGACAACCCCTTTCCAGCACCTCCGAGGGCCCCGCACGCGGGGCCCTTTTCCTTTCCATCCCGGCCTTCACTTTGGAATCCGCGCCTGGCGGCGAGGCGTATCGGATCTGCCGGCTCCTGACAAGCCCGGCTGTGCTGGTGACCTGGGGTCCTCAACGTTGAGAACTCAGGGGCGATGCCCGCCGCTATGGGGTGCGGGCAGTTTGGTGTACACTCAAGGAGCGGCCGATCGGCCGTAGAGACAGTGCTGAACGATCAAGCCACCGCGACATCCGCCGGGCACGCCAACGGTACCGGTGAGAGCGCCAAGAACGGGTCCTCCATGAGCCTGACCTCCGACTCTCCGACGACCGCCGCTCATCACGCGACGCATCTGGCCCTCGACCCGGACGCCAAGCACGACCCGCACGCGACACGGTTCGGGGACTTCCTGAAGGCCGCGATCAAGTTCGAGGCGTCGGACCTGATCATGAAGGCCGGGCAGAAGCCCAAGATCCGTCTGCGCGGCGCGCTCAAGCCGCTCGACACGACCCCGGTCAGCCCGGAGGAGTTCCTGTCGATCGCCAAGCACATCCTCGACGAGGAGCAGTTCAAGGACCTCCGCCACTACGGCTCGGTGGACTTCGCGTACGACTACGACGAATCTAACCGCTTCCGCGTGAACCTGTTCCAGGCCCGCGGCAAGCTCGCCGTCGCCGCCCGTCTGATCACCTCCAAGATCCGCCGGTTCGACGAGCTCTACCTCCCGCCGATCATGTCCGAGATCGCGATGCAGCCGCAGGGCATCGTGCTGCTCTGCGGCGTGACGGGCTCCGGTAAGTCCACGACGATCGCGGCCATGCTCGATTACGTCAACGAGCGCAAGCCGGTGCACATCGTGACGATCGAGGACCCGATCGAGTACATCTTCAACGACAAGAAGGCGACGGTCAATCAGCGCGAGATCGGCATCGACTGCCTCGACTTCAAGATCGCGCTCCGCGCGCTCGTGCGCGAGAACCCGGACATCGTGCTCGTCGGCGAGATGCGCGACAAGGAGACGTTCGAGGCCGCGCTGCACGCCGCAGAGACCGGCCACCTTGTGTACGGGACGATCCACGCGTCGAGCACGACGCAGACGTTCAGCCGTATCTACGGCCTCTTCGAGCAGGAAGAGGTCGAGCAGGTCCGCCGCATCCTCGGCTATCAGATGCGTGCGTTCGTGTATCAGAAGCTGTTGCCAACCCTGCGACCCGAGATCCACCGCATCCCGGCGATCGAGATCCTCATCAACAACTCGGTCGTCCGCAAGCACATCCTCGAGGGCCGCGAGGGCGAGCTTCGCGAGTACTTCCAGACCATCGAGGCCCAGCAGGCGGGCATGAAGGACTTCAACCAGTCGCTCGTCGAGCTGGTCGAGGGCGAGTACATCCACGTGCGGACCGCCATCGAGGCGTCGCCGAACGTCGATGAACTGCAGATGCGTCTGAAGAAGCTCGGCTGATATCCTCGCCTAGTGAAGCTGGTCACCATCGAATCCCTCGACGACCCGCGCGTCGCGGACTATCGCAACCTGCGCGACCACGAGCTGCTCCAGCGGGCCGACCCATTCGACCCCGAGGGGCACCGCGGCCTGTTCATCGCCGAGGGCGAGCTGGTTGTGCGCCGGCTGATCGAGTCGCCGTACCGCGCGAGGTCGCTGTTCATCGCCCCGAACCGGGTCGAGCCGCTGCGCGACCTGCTCGAGTCGCTCCCCGACGGCATCCCGGTGTACGTCGCGGATGCGAAGGTTCTCAACGACGTGGTCGGCTTCAACATCCATCGGGGCGTGCTCGCCTCCGGCGTGCGCCCGCGGCCGCTCCCGCTCGACCAACTGCTCGAACGGCCGGGCCCGTTTGTCGTCCTCGAGGACCTGTTCAACCACGACAACATCGGCTCGATCTTCCGCAACGCGGCCGCGCTCGGCGGGTCGGGCGTGACAGTCCTGCTCTCGCCGCGGACCGCCGACCCGCTTTACCGCAAGGCGCTGCGGGTCTCGACCGGGCACGCGCTGCTCATCCCCTGGACGCGGCTGGAGAGCTGGCCCGATGACCTCGACCGCGTGAGGGCGGCGGGCATCCGTCTGCTGGCGATGACACCCGGCGCGGGCTCGCGAGAGATCCGCGATGTGACCGCGGAAGTGCGGCGGGGGAAGGCCGGCACGCGGGTAGCGATCATGATGGGAACCGAGGGGCCGGGGCTGACCGACGCTGCGATGGGACGGGCCGATGCACGCGTGCGGATCGACATGCCGCCCGGGCCGAGCGGCGCGCCCGCGGATTCGCTGAACGTCGCCGTCGCTGCGGCGGTTGCGCTCTTTGCGCTCGGGCCGGAGCCGGGTCAGGCGAACTGAGCGGCGATGGCGTCGCGCAGCGACGCGAGCTGATCGGGTTCGTACAGCGGGAATGGCCACGTCCGGTCGGTCGCGATGGCCGCTTCGTCGGCGCGGGCGCGCATCGCGGCGGCGGCGTCATCGAGCCTCTTCAATCGATCGGCGTGCAGTCGCTCGGACTCGTGCAGCACGTTGTGCATCTGTGCGAAGAGTGCGGCACGCTCGGTGCTCCGTGGTGGCGCGGCCTGGATCTGGCCGAGGAACTCCTGCTTCTGCTGGGCCCGGGCCGCATCGCCGAGCACCGCGGGGTCGTGCCGCGCGTGATGGGCCTCCCACGCGGCGTGCGCGATCTCGTCCTCGGTCGGCCATTGGCCGGGGATGCGCAGCCGCAGCGTCGCGGTCACCATCGTCGTTTGCGCCAACGAGCGGCCGAGCCACGCGTGCAGCCATCGCTCCGTGATGCGGTCGTACTTCTCGCCGCCAATGCCGTGGATGAACAGCTCGCACCCGGCCATCCGCAAGAGGCCAGTCAGCAGGAGCGCGCGCGGCGCAAGCGATTCGCCCGGCAGCGACGCAAGGTCCTCTGCAAACACTCGCACCCGCGGCGAGCCCGGTGCGGCCGCGATCGACCACAGCGGCAGCTCGTTGTCCGCGAGCGGGGCGATCCCGGCATCCGGAAACTGAGCAACCGCGGCGTTGCGTGCGCTGATGCACGCCACCGGGTCGCTCTGCATGCGCACCACGAGCGAGCGGAACAGCGTGGTTTCGGCGAGCAAGGCCGCGTTGAAGGTCTGCACGCGCGCCGGCGACAGCACCGGACGGGCGAGCTCAATTGCTGCACTCATCGCCTGATCTGCGGCGTTCGCGGCCGCGCGGTGAGATGCGAGCGCTGCGTTGATCGCGCGGAGCCCGGGTTCGATTCCTGCCGCCGGGGGACGAACGCCGACTGGCAACTCGAACGCTTCTCTCACATCCCACGCAGCTTGCCGACAGGCCGGGACGTGTCCGTTGGACTTCGGTGGTGCGAATGTCGATCGTGCGAGTCGGCCGCGTTCATCCATGCTCGGCGCATGGATCGTGAGCGGTTCGTTCTCATCGTGATCGACCACGACCCACGCCGCGGCGGCATTCGTCTTGGCGACGTACGCCTGCAACGCGATGAGCTTGGCGAGGATGCCCGGGTGCCAGATCGCGGCCTGATGGCCGGACATGATCACCGGTCGGTCGGTCGGGAGGCCCAGCTCGTGCCGGAACCGCGCCGCATCGTCATCGAGGTCTGCCCGCGGGTGCGCCGGCCAGTCTCCTGCCGCGGGGCGGATAGTCACCTCCGGCTGGCCGGAAGGGAGAGGGTGTGCATCGCTGGACGAGTTGGGCATAAAGGGCGGGGATCAGCCGCAGCCGCAACCGGCATCGATGCCGTCGAGCGCGGCGGGGGGGAGGCGGTCGGCGCAGCGCTCAAACTCGCAGTGCAGCACCTGCCGGTAGTGCCGCAGGCGCGTGTCGGCGTCGTTCAGCGGTCCGCCGAACGTGCGGTTCGGGTCGTTGTAGATAAGCTTGACGGGGATCTCGGTGATGCGCAGCCCCGCGGCGACGGCCTGCACCCAGAACTGCATCGGGAACGCGTATCCGTTTTCCGTCAGCTTCAGCCGGCGCAGCGCGTCGACACGGTACGCCTTGAACCCGCAAAACGAGTCCGTGAGCCCGATGCCCAGCCGCTGGTTGAGCTCCGCCGTGATGAGCTGGTTGATGTTCCGACGGTCGGGCGGTGGCGAGTCCACCGCGTCGTTGGTCCGCATGTACCGCGAGCCGGAGATAACGTCCCAGCGGTTCTCTTTCGCGGCCTGCACGAAGGAGGGGATGGCCGCGGGCTCATGCTGCTCATCACAGTCCATGGTGATGAGCCAGTCGTAGCGGTTGAGCCGCGCCCAGTCAAAGGCGTCGCGCATGGAGCGGCCGTAGCCGCGGTTCACCGCGTGGCGGATCACGTCAACCGGGAACTTGGGGAGCAGCGTGGTCGTGCGGTCGGTCGAGCCGTCGTCGATGACGAGGACATCGTCGGCGTACTCCAGCACATGGGCGAGCACGCGGCAGACATACTTCTCTTCGTTGTAGACAGGGATGGCGACAAGCATTGATGGCTGGGCCATGGAGCACCCTTCACTTCGCCGTCGGAGGACACGGCCAGCATTTCGCCGGGCATTGACATCATGGCCCGGCCCCTCCTCCCCTTCTGGCGGTCCCCATTCTGTAGATCGCCGGGCAACGGTATGTTCGGCCCACCATACGGTTGCAGCACCGCTTCCTGCGACGCACCGGCCCGGAAGTGGGGGGCTTATATCGCCGGCTCGGAGCCAAGCGCGGGCATCGGGGACTTGGGCAGCGCAGTGAATGCCGCGAGCCCGAACGGCCGCTTCTCGATTTCCTCGGGTTCTCCCTCGGCCTCCTGCTCGGCCTTGGAGAGCTGCTCGATGAGCTCGGGCGTCATCGAGTGCACCGCGGCGACCTCGTGCACCGGGAGGGTGTAGATCTCGCCGTCCGGCGTGGCGATCCGGAAGACCGTGCACTGCACGGCGACCGAGGCTTCTCGCTCCCACGACGTCCCGGGGATGCTGCACGCAAAGAGCGGGAAGATGCTCTTGATGCCGACACGGACGCCCTGGTTGGTCACGATGCCGAACCGGCCGTCGAAGAGGTCCGGGCGCACCTGGCACATGATCGAGAGGTCGTTGAGCATCTCGCGGACGACGTTCTGCCAGTACAGCGTGCGGGTGTCGGCGAGGACGCGTGCATCGTTCGCGGGAGTATGCGCAGGGCTCGGTCCGGTGGGCTTCATGTCGTATTGTCGGCGCGGCAAGTCCCGGCGTCATGGGGTCTTCGTGAGAGTCTGGGCCTGCGCCTCGAGCTCGGAGGTGAGGTCCCGGAGGTCCTGGAAGCGGTAGCGCCAGAGCATCGGGTGCTTCGACGCGTCCTGGCCGACGGGTGTGCGGTCGGGCGGGAGCGTTGCCAGCAGCTCCGGGTAATCGATCATCAATGCCTCGGCGTCGAGCAGGTGCCGCCGGGCTTCTTCAACCATGCGCAGGCCGCGGGCGCCGGCGTCTCGCTTCTGACGCGGGGCATCCTGCCCGCGCAGCCTTGCCGCCTGCTTAAGGTCGATCTCCGTTGCGCGCAGGACATCATCAAGCTGCTCGATCGTGCGGCGGATGCGTGCCCGCGCGTCCGCAAGGCCGCTGGTCAGCTCCTTCCGCAGAATGGGCCGTGCACGAAGGCCGTGCCGAGCAAGAAGCTGGCCGGTGTCGCGAGCATCGCACGTCGCGATTCCCAGACGTGACGCGAGCGTCGAGTCGAAGCGGAGGCTGGGAACGCGACCTTCGGGCGTTTCCGGGATCAGTTGGATCCACGTGCCCTCGGCGGGCTTACTGGTCAGCACGCGCCAAGGCGAGCCAGGGTCGGCCGCGGGCGCGGACCACAGCGGCCCGCGCGGATTGGGCAGCACGCCGGTGATCATGACGTCGCCGCCGCGATCCTTTGCGGCGAGATAAACCAGCCCGTGCAACTCTCGCTCAACGCGCTCCCAGTCGGTGTCGGGCGGGGCAGTGAGGCGAAGATCGTCATCCGCGTCGTGCGAGATCGTCACGCCCTGCGCCACCGCGCAGGCATCAGCGAGAAACGCGATCGAGGCTTGCCCGAAGCCCACGCGTCGATCTGCCGCGTCGTCGAGGATCGCAAACACCCGGCGGCCGAGGGCCTGCGGCGGGGCGTTCGGGCTTCCCGAACGCATCGCCTTGGCCATCGCGTGCACCACGTCCTGTCGCCATCGATTGCCGGAGAGCTCGAGCACGATCACTTCGACGTTGTCCGTACGCGCGGCGTCGAGCACGCCGGCGAACTCCTGCGCCAGGCGCATGCTGTCAAGGTCGCCGCGGATCTGCAGGTGCAGCACCTTGCACGCCCGGGGTGGCGGCGCGGCCGATGTCGGCGGACCTTGCACGAAGTCTTCGCTCCGGGCGTGTGATGGCGTGTACGCCCCGACCGAGACAGCGAGCACGAAAGCGAAGAGGCGACTGGCGACCGGTAGGGCCATAGAACGTCCCCGGGCCCTCCGTGGCCGGTTCCTTCCCGAGCGGGAGCCTACCAGAAAGGGGGGACACGTTGCAAGTACGGGTGTATTTGCAGCACAGGACCGGGCTTTCGGGTACACCTGTGCCATCGCCGCAGTGCGCACGGGGCCGCGGGCGGCAACAATCGGACTGACCAGGGAGGCGGGTAGGAGCTTGCTCATGCGAACGTTGAGGAAGTCGGTGCGTGCGACGCTGCTGGCGATGGGTCTTGCGATGGGTCTCTCGGCCGCTGCGGTCGCCGCCCCGCCGACGGATGACGAGATCCAGGCGGTCATCACGCGGGTGCAGGAGGCGTCGAAGTCCAGCTCGGACCGCGCCGAGATGATGAAGGCGATGAAGACCGCGGCGGAAGAAGGGCTGGAGTCGATCTCGTTGAACGAGGCGACGGTCGCCCAGCTGCAGTCGCTGTCGCGCGCGGGCGTGTTCATGCGCGTGCCCGAGGCGAAGGCGACGATCGCGCCGCGTCTGCAGGAGCTGGCCGCGAAGAACGACCTCGACGGTGCACGCGCGGCGATGATGCGCGTCGCCAACTACCCCGACGCGAAGGAGCAGACCCCCGATGCCCGCCGCTCCCGCCAGCAGGAGGTCGCCCGTGTGTACGCCGAGGCCCTCCGGCACCCGTCGATCGGCGAGCTGCTGAAGGTCGAGCGCGAGGGCGGCGAGGTCTTCCAGCGGCTCGGGATGCTCGACATCGAGTCCCTTCGCGAGGCGAAGGTCATCGATGCCGCCGAGGCCCTGCTCGAGAAGGACATGGACCCGGGCGCTGCGGCGTCGGCCGTCAGCTTCTACGACACCATCGCCGACGAAGAGGGGGCCGACCCGGCGGCGAAGGAGCGCATCCGAACGAAGGTGCTCGCCGCCGTAAGCAAGGCGGCCGAGAAGGCGCCGAAGAACGAGGACGGCACGGACACGCGGCTGGGCAGCTATCTCAAGCAGTCGGTCGTGTATCTCAATGGGCCGTACGCCAAGGGCCAGCTCATCGGCCACGCCGCCCCGGCGATGACCTTCAACTGGGCCACGGACGAGAAGATCAAGTCGCTGGCGGACCTCAAGGGCCGCGTGGTCGTTGTCGACTTCTGGGCGACGTGGTGCGGCCCGTGCATCGGCAGCTTCCCGAACGTGCGCGAGCTGCAGAAGCGTTACGAGGGCTACCCGGTGACAATCCTCGGCGTCACGAGCATCCAGGGCTCGCACATCGACCACACCGCCAAGCCGCCCGAGCGGATCGACACGAAGGACGATCCGGCGAAGGAGAAGGAGCTGATGACCGCGTTCATCAAGGGGATGGACGTGACCTGGGAGATCGCCTTCGCCGACCAGGAGGTCTTCAACCCCGAGTACGGCGTCCGCGGCATTCCGCATGTGGCGATCATCGACGCCGCGGGCAAGGTCCGGCACAATGGTCTGCACCCGGGCGGCAAGCTCGCCGACAAGGCGGCAAAGATCGACGCGCTTCTGAAGGAAGCCGGCCTGCCGTGCCCCGAGCCGATGGCGGAGGCCACGGAAGAGAAGAACGAATCGCACTGACACCCGACAATGGCTGAGCGGGGC
>JAEYNG010000390.1 GCA_023412695.1 Planctomycetota bacterium
CATCATCACGGCCGACAACATCGCCGACGTCCTGCAGATCCGCGACGCGCGCTCCGCCGCCGCCGCGCGCATCGCCCCCGCCTGAGTCCTCACACCGTGAACGACTCCCCCATCTCCGGCAGCGTCGATTTCAGCCCGAGATAATGCCGCAGCGCGCTCGCCAGCCCTCGACGCTGCTTCGCCTCGCCGTGCGTCAAAAACACCCGCGGGCCCGCCTTCTGCAGCGAGCTCGCCCACTCGATCAACCCCGACTGCCCCGCGTGCGCGCTGAACCCGCCCAGCGTGTGCACGTCCGCCTTCACCGCGATCGGCTCGCCGAAGATCCGCACCCGCTCCGCGCCATCGACCAGGTCGCGCCCCAACGTCCCCTCCGCCTGATACCCCACGAACACCACGTGCGTCCCCGGCCGCCACAACCCGTGACGCAGGTGATGCAGAATCCGCCCGCCCGTGCACATCCCCGCGCCCGCGATCACCACCGCCCCCCCGCGAACCGCGTTCAGCCGCTGCGACTGCTGCGGCGTCCGCACGTACTGCAACCCCGCGAACTCCAGCGGCGGCTTCCCGCCGCCCCACATCGCCGTGGTTTCGTCGTCGAACAACCGGCGATACCGCTTGTACAGCTCGCTCGCCTCGATCGCCATCGGGCTGTCGATGTACACGTGCAGGTTCTTCAACCGCCCGCCGCGCAGCGCCTGCCCGAGGTGATACACCACGTCCTGCGTCCGCCCCACCGCGAACGCCGGGATCAGCACCTTCCCGTCCTCCGCCTGCGCCTGCTCGATCACCTCCACCAGCTCGCCGATCGTCTGCTTCCGCTCGCGGTGGTCCCGATCCCCGTAAGTGGACTCCATCACCACCACGTCCGCCTCGTCGAGCGGCGTCGGGTCGCGCAGCAGCGGCGACCCCTTCACCCCGATATCACCCGAGAACACGATCGTCCGTGTCCGCTCCTTCCCCCCCTCATGGTCCCGCACACGCATCTGCACCGACGCCGATCCGAGGATGTGCCCCGCATCCACCAGCCGCACCGCCACCCCCGGCGCGATCTCCATCTCCTCCTCATACCGGATCGGCGCAAACCGCTTCGTCACCGTGTTGATGTCCCGCGTCGTATACAGCGGGTGCACCAGCGGCCGGCCTTGACGCATCCGCCGCCGGTTCTCCTCCGCCGCGTCCGCCTCCTGAAGCGACGCCGAATCCCGCAGGATCACCTGCGTCAGCGCGATCGTCGCCGGCGTCGCATAGATCGTCCCCGCGAACCCCGCCTCCACAAGCAGTGGCAACCGACCACAGTGATCCAGATGCGCGTGCGTCAGCACCACCGCGCTCAGCTCCCGCGGCCGGATCACCGGCACACGCTGGTTCTTCGCGCGCGACCCCAGCCCCTGGAACATCCCGTAGTCCACCAGCACCCGCGCACGCGCAGTCTCCACCAGCATGCACGAGCCCGTTACCTCTCCCGCCGCGCCATGAAACGTCAGTTGTGCCATGCTCTCATTGCTTCCGCGTGCCCCGAACCCCGCCGCGACGCAGTGTAACCGCTCCGTGCAGCCGCCGGCCGAACGCCGCCCGCACCGGCTGCGTACTGTCAGTGGTTGCTCCGAAGTCCGACGGGTCTCCGTACGCACAGGGGAAGGGCCGCGTGCACGCACAGAGCCAGCAGTCAAGCGCCACGCCCGCGCCGACGAACCATCGGTCCCCCGTGCGCACGCCGCTGATCAACCGCCTCCGCCTCGCGAGCAAGGCCGCACGCTCCGGGCTCCGCCGCTACCCGCGCCACCTCTGGGAGTCTTTCCGGCCCCAGATCCTCGACGCGATCACGCACCCCGCCTCGCCCCTCGAGCACTTCAACCGCTCACCCATCTCCGCGATGTGGATCGGCCACGCCACCGTGCTCATCGGTATCGAGATCGAGGGCGGCCGACGCGTCCACATCCTCACCGACCCCGTCCTTTCCGACCGCATCGGCGTCACCATCGGCCAGCGTACCTTCGGCCTCAGACGTCTCACCAACCCCGCCATCACCGAGGCCGGCCTGCCGCCGATCGACGTCATCCTCCTCTCCCACGCGCACTTCGACCACCTCGACCGCCCGACCCTCCGCCGCCTCGCCGCGGGCCCCGCGCGACACGCCACCGTCGTCACCGCCGCGCGCACGAGCTCCCTCGTCCCCGCCGGCTTCCGCCGCGTCGTCGAGGTCCCCTGGTCACACTCCCTCGACCTCGGCCACATCCGCCTCGACGCGCTCCGCCCCGCGCATTGGGGCGCGCGCACCGCCCTCGACCGCAACCGCGGCTTCAACTCCTATGTCATCCAGTCGGGCCCCCGCCGCGTCCTCTTCGCCGGCGACACCGCAGCGACCGACGCCTTCGACCGCGTCGGACACGTCGATCTCTCCATCTTCGGCGTCGGCGCTTATGAACCCTGGGAGCATGCCCACGCAACCCCCGAGCAGGTCTGGCACATGTTCCGCCACCTCCGCGGCAACGACGGCAAGCTTCTCCCCATGCACCACTCCACCTTCGACCTCGGCGAGGAACGCCCCGGCGAACCACTCGCGCGGCTCGAGGCCGCCGCGGGCTCCGCGTGGGCCAGCGTCGTCTGCCGACGCATCGGCGAGTGCTTCAACTGCGGCGATGCCGCCGCCCAGACTCAGACCATCGAGTCCACCGACTCACTGCCCCACATCGCCTGACGCCGATCACCAGTGATAGTGGCGATAGTGGCCCCACGTCCGCGGCCCGTGGTGGTGATGATGGTGATGGTGGTGGGAATGGTGCGAGTGATGATGGTGATACACGTCCGTGCGCGTCGAATACGTCCGCACCTCGTACGACCTCCCGCCCGACCCCCGCGCGTTCTGATCGCCGATCACGCCCCCGCCCAGCGCGCCGCCGACCGCGCCGACCGCCGCGCCGGTCCCCGCCGAGCCGAAGAAGCTCCCGATCACCGCCCCGGCGCCCGCGCCAAGCGCAGCGCCCGACAGCGTCCCCTCCGCGGCGTTATTGCAGCCCGAGCCGACCATCGCCGCTGCTCCAAGCGCCACGACCGCCAGCCCCTTCCCCACGCGCCCGCTGAACTTCGTCGAAGTGAACATGGGTCCCACCTTTCCGTTGTCAGCCGGCACTTCATCCTGTAAGCCGGCACTCTGTGCCGGCACGAGCATCGAGCCCGCCGACCAATGTTTATACGCACTAACCAGCGAAAAAGTTGCAGATCCCGCCCCCAAACACCACGCCGCAAGTGCTTATTGGACAGGGCCTTACGCCGCCTACCCCCACGCACTGTCAATCACCCCCACGCTCACGCCCCATCCGTGCCCATCCGTGCAATCCGTGCCCTACCTTCCCACTCCCGCCCATCCCGCTGCGCTGCCAAACAGCCCCTGCTCAAACTCCCACTTCCCACTTTCCTAATTCCACCAACACCCCCGCGGCGCGCTCATCTCCCGCTGCGGCTGAGCCATCCGCAGCAGCCTCGCCATGTCCCGCAGCTCGCGCGACACGATCTTCGCACGCTCCGTCGGCGTGCCCGCCTCCAGCAGCCTGTAC
>JAEYNG010000345.1 GCA_023412695.1 Planctomycetota bacterium
GTTCACGACAAGGCCCGCCACGGCGGGCCTTGTTGGGTTTTATGGTTCACAGAACGATCGCACAAGCTCCCAACTTATATGGACCTTTTCTCCGCTGTTTCCCCAGCTTCTCATCCGGCGGAAAACCGCTCTCCGTACCGGCCGAAAGCCGTCGTAAGTCCTGTGTCCATAACGACTTTTGGCGCAATTTGACCGCCGGATTGCTGGCACGAGTGTTTGCGCGGGGCATATTCCAACTCCCTTGCAGAGACGCACTTGCGCTTCCACGGGTGATGCGTGCAACCGGCGATGAGGGAGTGGAGAGGGCTGTCCTCTTACTTGAAGTTTGTTATGTCAAGAAAGGAAAGACAGATGAAGTTGTCAACCGTGGGTATCGCGGCGATCGCCGCCCTCGGCCTCAGCGCTGCCGCGAACGCCGGCCAAGTTCGAGTGGTGGACGGCGTGGGTGGGCTTAACGGCCAGGAGGGCTCCGGCGGCGCCTTCCAGGTCCAGATCATCAGCGGGTTCAACGGCTACGCCGGGGGCCCGGGCGGATCGGCGACGGCCTTCTCCTCCTTCTGCCTCGAGCGGAACGAGAACGTCAGCCTCGGGTCGTTCTACAACACCACGATCGCGACCTCTGCGATCAACGGCGGGTACGGCGGCGGCAGCCCCGACCCGGTCGGCGAGGCCACGGCCTGGCTGTACCGCACGTTCCGTGACGGCGGCTCGATCGCCGGTCACGTGGTGGACGGCGTGAGCACCTCCGGCGGCCTCACCCCCAACGAACTCGTGAGCGCCCTCCAGCTCGCCATCTGGCGCGCCGAGGACGAGATCATGAACACCGCGACTTGGGACAACCTTGGCAACGCCAACGTCCGCACCGCGGCTCTGGCGATGTACAACGCGGCGATCGCCGCCGCGGCCAGCGCCCCCGGCGAGTTCTACGGCGTCCGCGTCCTCCGCCTCTACACCCTCGGCGGCGACAACAGCCAGGACCAGCTGACGCTCGTCCCGCTGCCCCCCGCCGGCTGGGCCGGTCTCTCGACCCTCGCGGGTGCTGGGCTCGTCGGCTACATCCGCCGCCGCAAGCAGCTCAACTGAATCGAGCCCACCGGTTTACGGTGTCTCATATGCACCCTCACCAGACCCCGCCCAAAGCGGGGTCTGGTTGTTTTTGCGCGAACAAGCGGGTCGAGCTTGCATGCGACAGTTATCGGCCCTCCAAATTGCTCCGCCGAAGCCTGGGGAAATCACGCGTGCAAGTGCCTTATTGACAAGCACTTCCGAATGAGCGGGCCGCCTGTCGAAGTGACTGCTTCTACTGAGCCGACACTGTACATATTGACACTCCCCAGTTTGGGTGGCATAATCGGACCGCTCGTCGGGTGCCGCACGCCTCCACGGTTGACGCGAGTGCGCTTGGTGAACGCTGCCAGGGAAGGTCCCGAGCAGCGACGGCTGTCATTCTCTAGAAAGGGAGTCGGATGAATGCGTTTATCGTGGGGGCAGCTTCAGCTGCCCTCGGCCTGGCGTCGATCGCGCAGGCGGGACAGGTGCAGATGCACGATGCCAGCGGTGGATTGAACGGCATCGAGGGCACCGGTGGAGCGTTCCGGGTGCAGGTTCTCAACGGGTTCAACGGGCTCACGGGCGGCCCGGGAGGCTCGGCGAACAGCTTCTCTTCGTTCTGTCTCGAGCGGACGGAGACCATCAGCTTCGGCAATATCTACAACACCACAATCTCAACCTCGGCCATCAACGGCGGCCACTCCGGCGGCAACCCGGACCCGATCAGCGAAGAGACCGCGTGGCTCTACCGGCAGTTCCGCGACAGCGCCCCCATTAACGGCTGGATTGTCGATGGTGCGCACAACTACGGCGGCGGCCTCGGGCCGTCCCGCCTCGCGAGCGCGCTGCAGTTGGCCATCTGGCTCTCCGAGGGCGAAATCCTCAACACCACCACGTGGGACGGCCTCGGTGATGCAACGACCCGTACCGCCGCCCAGCAGATGTACGATGCGGCTGCCCTCGCCACGGCCCAGCGGTCGGGCGACTTCTACGGTGTCCGTGTGCTCCGCCTCTATGGCATCGATGGCGGCAACAGTCAGGACCAGCTCACCATCGTCCCGCTCCCCTCGGCCGGGTGGGCCGGGCTCTCGACGCTCGCGGGCGTCGGAGTGGTCGGCTACATCCGCCGCCGCAAGCTGGCCACGATGTAACTCACAGCGGACCACAACCGCGCTGCTTCCACGCAAGCATCTGTTTCAGGGAGGGTCCGTCATGGACCCTCCCTTTGCCATGCGCGCCCGTCGTGTCACATTCCGCCTGCGACCGAACAGGCGGGTCAAAAGGCACGATAAACACACCCGGCAGGGCAGACGGTCCGTTCACGCCGCGGCGACGCGGCGGCGGTCCGCCTCCACGCGGCTTTGTACGGGAATCGTGCTATGAAGGGCATCATCCTCGCCGGCGGTCTTGGGTCGCGGCTTCGCCCGCTGACGTTCGTCACCAACAAGCACCTGCTGCCGGTGTACGACCAGCCGATGATCCACTACCCGATCCGCTGCCTCGTGAACGCCGGCATCACGGACGTGCTCATCGTCACCGGCGGCGAGCACGCCGGTGACTTTCTCAAGCTGCTGAAGAACGGCAAGCACCTTGGCCTGCGGCACCTCGAGTACGCATACCAGGAAGGCGAGGGCGGCATCGCCGACGCGCTCAAGCTCGCTGAAGAGTTCGCCGATGGCGGCAAGATCTGCGTCATCCTCGGCGACAACATCATCGAAGGGAACATCCGCCGGGCCGCGGGCGAGTTCTTCACTCAAACCGCGGGCGCGAAGATCCTCCTGAAGGAAGTGCCCGACCCGCAGCGGTTTGGCGTCGCGGCGATGTCCGGCGACGGCCCGCGGGCCCGCATCACCGAGATCATCGAGAAGCCCGAGAACCCGCCGAGCAACTACGCGGTCACCGGGATCTACTTCTACGACAACCGCGTGTTCGAGATCTGCCGCACGCTCAAGCCGAGCAAACGTGGCGAGCTCGAAATCACGGATGTCAACAACGACTATCTTGCCAAGGGTCAGCTGACCCACGACATCCTCGAAGGCTGGTGGACCGACGCGGGCACGTTCGAGAGCCTGCACCGCGCTGGCCGCTACGTCGCCGAGAGCGGGGCGAACCACCTCGACCTGAACGCCTCGCGCCCGGCGCTGTTCGCGTCCGTGGCCTGACGGAGGAGCCCATGCAACCCGTCTCGCCGCGGACCGTCAACGAGCCCCTGCCCAAGGCCCACTCGATCGCGATCGAGCATCACGAGCCGGTGTTCGTACCGTCGTCCGTTTTCGCCGACGACCGAGGCTGGTCGATGATTAACCAGCTCCAGGGCGTGATGGGCCCCGAGGGGCAGGTGAACTTCAGCGTGCAGTACCCAGGCGTCATCAAGGCATGGCACCGCCATCAGCTGCAGACCGACTTCTGGATCGGCCTCACCGGCCACATCAAGGCCGGTATCTATCGCGAGACCGACGAAACGTCGTGGCTCCTGGTCATCGGTGAGAAGCGACCCGGCGTGCTGATCATCCCGCCGACGCTCTGGCACGGCGCGGCGACGGTCGGCGATGTCCCCGGCGGTCTGCTGTACTACGTCACGCACGCGTACAACCCCGCGAAGCCCGACGAGGAACGCCGCACACACGACAGCGTGCCCGGCTTCCCCTGGACCGTTCGACACGGCTGACGCCGGGGAGTGTTGCGACGTGCAGGCGAGCCGGGTCATGGTCATCGGTGCAGGCGGGATGCTCGGGCGGGCCGTCGTGGCCGCGCTGAAGTCCCGCGGCACCGAGCAGCTCGCCGCACGCCACAGTGATGTCGATCTGCTCGACGAATCCTCCGTGCGCGATGCGCTCGCGTCGTACCGCCCCGACACCGTCATCAACTGCGCCGCGTGGACGGATGTCGACGGAGCAGAAGCCAACGAGGACGCCGCCACCGCGCTCAACGGGCACGCGGTCGGCATGCTCGCAGCGGCCTGCCGCGAGACCGGCGTACGGCTTGTGCACTACAGCACCGACTACGTCTTCGACGGCCAGGGCGCCTCACCCTACCCCGTCGATGCGCCGATTCGCCCGGTCAACGCCTACGGCCGCAGCAAGGCCGTCGGCGAACAACTGATCGAGCAGGAACGCGCCCGCGGCCTCGCCGCCCTGACGCTCCGCACAAGCTGGCTCTACGCACCGTGGGGCAAGAACTTCGTCCGCACGATCGCGGCCGCGGCCAGGCAGCGACCCACGCTGCGCGTCGTTCACGACCAACGCGGGCGGCCGACCTCCTCCGAGCACCTCGCCGACCTCACGCTCCGCCTGCTCGCCGCCGGAACGACCGGCGTGCTGCACGCCACCGACGACGGCGAGGCCACGTGGTACGACTTCGCCGTGCGCATCGCCGCGTGGGCCAACCCCGCCTGCGCCGTCGAGCGCTGCACCACCGCAGAGTTCCCGCGGCCGGCGCGCCGCCCGGCGTACAGCGTGCTCGACCTGAGCAGAACGATCGCTGCTGTCGGCTCGCTGACCGACTGGAAGCACAACCTTGACTCCGTCCTGCCGCGATCGGAGAGTTGACAGTCTCTGCATAGAAGGATGACGTACATGCACCTGCTCCTCACCGGCGGCGCCGGGTTCATCGGATCCAACTTCGTCCGCCTCGTCCTGCGCGATCGCCCGGACTGGCGCATCACCAACCTCGACGTGCTGAGCTACTCGGGCAATCTCGAGAATCTCCGCGGCGTCGAGAACGACCCCCGCTACCGCTTCGTCAAGGGCGACGTGTGCGACGGCGCGCTCATGCAGCGGCTCGTTGAAGAGTGCGACGCTGTCGTGCACATGGCCGCCGAGAGCCACGTGGACCGTTCCATCCTGGATTCGCGCCCGTTCGTGGTGAGCAACACGCTCGGCACGCAGACGATCCTCGACGCCTGCCGCCGCGCCAAGCGCAACGGCGACGCGTGGCCCGGCCGTCTCGTGTACGTCTCGACCGACGAGGTGTACGGCTCGCTGCCGCTGGAGCGCCCGGACCTGAAGTTCACCGAGACCACGCCGCTGGAGGCGAACAGCCCATACTCGGCGAGCAAGGCCGCGGGCGACCTGCTCGTCCGCGCCTACTGCCACACGTTCCACCTCAACGCGGTGATCACGCGATGCTCGAACAACTTCGGGCCGTACCAGTTCCCCGAGAAGGTGATCCCGCTGTTCGTCACGAACCTGATCGAGGGCAAGCAGGTGCCGCTCTATGGCGACGGCCTGAAC
>JAEYNG010000367.1 GCA_023412695.1 Planctomycetota bacterium
CTGATCGAGCTGCTGGTCGTCATCGCGATAGTCGCGCTGCTCGTCGGCCTGCTGCTGCCCGCGCTCGGCTCGGCCCGCAACGCCGCCCGCGCCACCGTGTGCGCATCGCGCCTGCAGCAGCTGGGCATCGGTCTCTCGCTGTACATGCAGGACTACGACAACACGCTCCCGCAGGTCCGCGTCGATGTCGGCGGCGGCTATTACTCCAACATCGGCGCGCTCTTCGGCGGCAAGAAGGGCACGCTCCCGGCGTACGGCATCAACGAGTACGGCGCGGAGCGCCGCCCGCTGAACCGCTACGTCGTCGACCGCGACGTGCCGCCCGATTCTGAGAACGACCCCTTTGAGCTGGAGATGTTCAAGTCCCCCTCCGACAAGGGCGGCGAGGTGCCGGGCATCGGCTTTGTGCTGAGCATGTACGACCTGCTCGGCTCGAGCTACACGCTCAACGATCACGCGCTCGACGGCGAGCAGCGCACCACGCTCATCCCGCAGGAAGGCGGGAAAATGCCCTACGTCCTCGACATCACCAAGACCTGGGTCCTCGGCTCGCACCCGATCTACAACTACCAGCAGGACGGCGACCGCAAGCACCGCTGGTACAACCCCAACCGCGTGGACGCCAACCTGCTCTTCCTCGACTTCCACGTCGGCACGACCGTGCGCGTCCCGCAGGGCGTCGTGAACACCACGCCGAACTACACCTTCCTGCCGCGGCCGGACTGGCCGTAAGCAGATAGCAGCGACTACGGCTTGGGCTTGAAAAGGCCATGTGTTTGCCAGCGATCCGCAGGACCACCCATGTGTGCATTGTGGACATAGTCCAAGTTGGGCACGACTTCAGTCCGATGTCGGTCGTACCACTCCCTGCATCGCACAACCATCAGGTCGTCATCTGCGGGCAGATCGCCCGTGAACGTGAATCCGCGACGCACTGCGCCGGCGAGAGTCGCCTTCGCGTCGACTGAAGTCGCCGCGACGTACGCATCAAACAACACCGTGACAGGATCGTCGATGCCTCGGCTTGTGAGAACTACAGGCACTTCTGGGTCCTGTAGTCCAACTTTGCGCGGACACGCGTGCGCCAGAACCGTCACGAGCGAGTCTCGCTCGCCGCTTACGGCGTAAAAAAACACCAGGCCGCAGATCACCGCACACGGAAAGTCTTCGCCCTCGTTTCCGGCGGGCGCAGCAACCGCGTACTCCAGGAGCAGATCACGCTCGGCCTGCGAGCAATCGTCGCGAAGCACCGCTTGAAGAGCCTCGCTGCTCTCGCCGTAGCGTGCTTTGGGATCAGTCGTCTCGATCAGCGATTCACGCCGTCGCCAGAGTGCTTCGATCTCCGCGGGAGTCTTCAGACCAGTCACGCCAGTTGGCGCAACTGCGCTCTCAGGGCTCGTCGGCGGCCCGGAGTCTGCTTGCGACGGGCTGGACGTCAACGCTCCCGCTGCTGGCGGCGGCGAGGAATCACAACCCAGAAGCAAGCCCGAAACACACACTCCAGCAATGTGTTTCGCGAGCCGCCAGTTTCGCTTCGATGTTTCCCGGCTTACCACGAGCGTTGCTCCGTGCCCCGCGCGCGCCTCCGTGTTCCACTTCTTCAATCCAAAATCCGCAATCCAAAATCACCTCACTCCTTCTTCGGCTGCTTCGGCTTTCCGCGATTCGGCGTGCTCATCGACTGGAAGTCGATGAACTGCGAAGCGCCCTGCTGCAGCGTCGGGGTCGTCAGCCATCCCCAGAAGGCGTACGACCCGTGCGCCACCACCGTGGTCGGCGGGTGATACTGGAACGCCACCGGCATCACGTCGTCGAGATCGTCGTTGCTCCCGAAGTACTTCCAAGGCCGGTCGAGCGCCGGCGGGCGGCTGCTGCTCTTGCGCTGCCGCACGATATCGACCGGCACCCAGATCCCCTTGTTGTTCGCCTCGTCGAAGAGGTAAAACTCGACCCACGATCGGACCTTGTCGGAGCCGCGCTCCCTCCCGAGGAAGCCCGAATCTTCGCCCTTGGTCTCGGTGACGTCGTAGCCGATCACCGTCCGCGCCGGCAGCCCCGCCGCGCGGTACACCGCGCACAGCGCGCACGCGATGTCGTGCTCACTGCCGCGCCCGAGCTTCATCGTCCGCGATGCGCCCTGCAGGTCGAACCCCTCCATCATCCCGTTGCGCGCCGTCGCCAGCCCGTGCCCCGAAGGCTGCATCGATTCGAGCACCTTCGACGCAAGGAACTTCGCCAGCGCGACCGGCTTGAGCTTCTTCGGGTCGTTGTTGTTCGTCCACTCCGCAATCTTCGCGGCGAAGATCGGGTCGGTGAAATCGACCGGATCGAAACCGCGAGACGCCATCGGCACGAGCGTCGAGCCCGCCTCGCCCGGCCACGGCTTGGTCGGCCACTCCGCCTGGCTCGCCGTCTTCTCGTCGAAGACGGTCTCCCAGCACGTCATCGGCACCTCGATCCGAACGTCCATCTCCCGCCCCTCGCGGCTGGTCATCTCCCACCGCCCCAGCCGCGTGCCCGCGGCGTAGTTGTCCGCGAAGTCGATCGAGTCATCGACCGGCCTGTCGTCAAAGTACAGCGTCCCCTTCACCCCGTTCCTGTCGGTCAGATGGCTCGATGACCCGTACGGCACCGGGAACACCACCGCCGCCGTGTCAAACTTGAAGCGGATGACCTGCAGTTCCTTGTGCCCCGGCTTGCCCAGCTTGTTCGGATCGGTCTGGTACGACGACAGGTGCACGTTGGCCTTCAGCGTCCAGTTGCGTGTCCGCCCCGGCTTGATGACGTTATCGAGGAACGACGGTCCCGTCGGCGTCGGCACCGCCTCGATCGGCACGGCGGGGGTCCCGCCCGGCTGCATCGGCGCGGCCGGATT
>JAEYNG010000393.1 GCA_023412695.1 Planctomycetota bacterium
CCTCCGACCGCTTCACCTTCCCATTGCTCCCCGGCTGCGCCGCCTTGGCCTTCAGCTTCTTCACCGCGTCCCGCCGCCGCGCCGCCGTCTCGAACTCCATCGCCTCGGCCGCGGCGAGCATCTCCGCCTCCATCTGCCGGATCAGCTCCGCGATCTCGAACTCCTGCTCCGTCTCCTTCACCGCCTGCCGCGCCGTCCGCCGCGCCTTCAGTTCCGACTCGAACCCGTCGCGGATCGCCTTCTGAATTGTCTTGGGGGTGATCCCGTGCTCCGCGTTGTACGCGAGCTGCTTCGCCCGCCGACGCTCCGTCTCGTCGATCGCCCCCTGCATCGCCGGCGTCATCTTGTCCGCGTACATCACCACCAGCGCGTTCACGTTCCGCGCCGCGCGGCCCATCAGCTGGATCAGCGACGTCGGCGACCGCAGGAACCCCTCCTTGTCCGCGTCGAGGATGCACACCAGCGACACCTCCGGCAGGTCGAGCCCCTCGCGCAGCAGGTTCACGCCCACCAGCACGTCGAAGTCCCCCTTCCGAAGGTCGTTCAGAATCTCGATCCGCTCCAGCGTCTCGATCTCGCTGTGCAGGTACCGCACCCGCAGCCCCTTCTCGTCGAGGTAGCTCGTCAAATCCTCGCACAGCCGCTTCGTCAGCGCGGTCACCAGCACGCGCTCCCCGCCCGCCGCGCGCTGCTTGCACAGCTCCAGCAGGTCCGACACCTGCCCCTGCGCCGGCTTCACCTCCACGATCGGGTCGAGCAGCCCCGTGGGCCGGATCACCTGCTCCGCCACCACGCCCCTGCACTTCTCAAGCTCATACGGGCCCGGCGTCGCCGAAACAAACATCATCCGCGGCACCACCGCCTCGAACTCCTCGAACCGCAGCGGCCGGTTGTCCATCGCCGACGGCAGCCGGAACCCGTGCTCCACCAGCACCTTCTTCCGCGCCTGATCGCCGTTGAACATCGCCCGCACCTGCGGCAGCGTAACGTGCGACTCGTCGATGATGCACAGCCAGTCCTTGAAGTTCGGCCGTTGCGACGCCGACGCCAGCGACACCGGGATCGACCCGTCGTTCCCCCGCGAGCCGCCCCCCGACGCCCCCGGCGGCGCAAAGTCGAAGTAATCAAGCAGCGTGTACGGCCGCTCCCCCGGCGCGCGCCCGTCCATCCAACGCGAGTAGTTCTCGATCCCGGAGCAGAACCCGACCTCCGCCATCATCTCAAGGTCATACTTCGTCCGCGCCAGCAGCCGCTGCGCCTCGAGCAGCTTCCCCTCGTGCCGCAGCTGCATCACCCGCGCGTCGAGCTCCTCCTTGATCCCGTTGAGCGCGTACTGAAGCTGGTCCTCCGGCATCACGTAGTGCACCGCCGGGAACAGGAAGAACTGCTTCTCTTCGGCCAGCACCTCACCGCTCGTCGGATTGAAGAACTCGATCCGCTCCACCTCATCCCCGAACAGCTCGATCCGCACCGCGAACGTCTCGTACGCCGGCCAGATCTCGATGCTGTCGCCCCGCACGCGGTACATGCTCCGCTGGAACTCGATCTCCGACCGCTTGTACTGCATCGCATTAAGCTGCAGCAGAAACTCCCGCCGCCCCTTCGCCGCGCCCGTCCCGCCCAGCGGCGAGCCCCGCGTGATCGTCAGCACCTTCTGCCCGTACGCCAGCGGCGATCCCAGGCCGAAGATGCACGACACGCTCGCCACCACCACCACGTCCCGCCGCGAGAGAATGTTGCTCGTCGCCGCCAGCCGCAGCTGGTCGAGCTCGTCGTTCCGCGACGAGTCCTTCTCGATGTAGATGTCCCGCTGCGGGATGTACGCCTCGGGCTGGTAATAGTCGTAATAGCTCACGAAGTAGTTGACGCTGTTGTTGGGCAGGAACTCCCGCAACTCCTCGAAAAGCTGCGCCGCCAGCGTCTTGTTGTGGCTGAGGATCAGCGTCGGCTTCCGCACCCGCGCAATCGTGTGCGCCATCGTGAACGTCTTGCCCGTCCCCGTCGCGCCGAGCAGGCACACCGACTCCGACCCGCTCAGCAGGTCGCGCGAGAGCTGCTCGATCGCCTGGGGCTGGTCCCCCGTCGGCTTGAACTGCGAAACGACCTCGAACTCCCGCTGCTCCCGCGCCATATCCAGAACTATAGAACCCTCCCCACCAAAACCCTGCCTTTGCCCGCCTCTATTCTCCAACTTTCCACTGCCGCCCCGAGCCTTCGACCCATGAGCGACGCCCCACCCCCACCCGCCGCCCTGCGTGTTCCCCTCCTCTGCACGCGCGCCGTCACCCTCCTCTCGCGCGTCGCCTACTGGCCCCCCGGCATGCTCGGCAAGGACGGCCCGGCCTACGTCAACGCCCTCAAGCTCGACAACACCTTCAGCGTCCCCATGCCAGGCAACATCGGCTGGGTCTTCCTCGGCAAGTTCCTCAGCCTCTTCACCGACCCCGTCTCCGCCTACACCCTCGTCACCATCTCCGTCTCGCTCGTCGGCACCGCCTTCATCTTCCTCCTCTGCTCCCTCTTCCTCCGCCCGTGGATGGCCGCGGCCACAACGCTCGCCGCCGCGCTCAGCCCCATGATCTGGTTCCACGCCGAGCCCCTCCTCAGTTACGGCACCTGGATCGCCATCCCCCCCGCGATCGCCTACTTCGGCATCCGCTACTTCCGCGAGCGCAGATTCGCTCTTCTCTACGCCGCGGCCGCCGCCACCGGCATCGGCACCATCCTCCGGCCGGACATGGTCGCCTTCGCCGGCCCTCTGCTCGGCGGCATCCTCCTCATCTCCCGCGCGCCGCTCCTCAAGGGCTGGGTCGTCTGCGCCGCCATCTGCTTCGTCTGCTGCTGCGTCTGGTTCTTCTCCACCGCCGCGGTCCTCGGCGGTGTGGACATCTACCTCACCCGCGTCCGCGCGCAGACCGATTACATCGCGACCTACGGCCCCGCTCAGAAGGGCTTCTACGAGGGGCTGCTCCGCAACGGCGGCAAGTACGCGATCTTCTTCCTCTGGGGCGGCGCATTGATCACACCGCTCGCGCTCCTCGGCCTCGGCAAGCTCATCGCCGAGCGCCGCACAACGTGGCGCTGGCTGCTGCTCGGTGCGCTCTTCGTCGCGCCCTCGCTTTACTTCGGCGTCGTGGTCTTCATGGGCAACGCCGGCCTCGCGCAGCCCGGCCTCCTCGCCGCGTTCCTGCTCGGCGCGTACTGGCTTGAGCACGGCCCCGCCGCCCGCCGCCGACTCGCCATCCCTGTCATCGCGCTCATCGGCGCGCTCGGCGCGATCCAGTTCATCGCCACCCCGATGCTCCGCATCACCGACCAGCGCGCCGTCCTGCTCAACGCCCTCGGCCCCGGCTACACCGGCCAGAGCATCCGCGCCCTCTACCGCTGGAACCCCGGCGACTTCGGCATCGACGCCTCGCTGAGCAACACCCTCCGCCAGCTCCGCAGCCCCGAGCCCATCCCCCACTTCCCGCCGGACTTCGATCATTCGCTCCGCTGACTCGGACCC
>JAEYNG010000433.1 GCA_023412695.1 Planctomycetota bacterium
CTTTGCGAAGGCCGAAATGTCTGTCGCGAACTGGTCCGCTTCCAGGATCGAGTAGCGGCCACAAATGTAAACGGTGGGGACGTTGTTCGCGAGCGCATACCGGATCGCACACTGCAATCGGCGGCCGGCTTCTTCGGCTTCGGCGCTGCCCGGTGCCGAGGCGAGCGGAGCGCCTGGGATGAACAGGCATGTTCCCGGCGCGCCCGTGCACCCACCCGGATCTGTGCACCCAATTCCGGCGGGGACAGTGCAGCCGATTGGGACTGCGCTCATGATGCATGGACAGTCACCGCTCGGTGGCGCAAAGCAGTTGTCGCAGTCGACATTCTGTGCCAGGGCGGATGCGTGGAACCACAGACCCATCAGTACGAAGAGGAACGTACGAACCGTTCCAATACTCTCTCGCGTAGGACTTGCCACGAACCGTCCTCCCTTGGCAGTTAAAGCTTTGCGCCCCCGATTCTGAGGGAGCGACCCGCGCCCGATGACCCCAAGACAGGTGTAACAGAGTTCTTTATTTGTAACAATCCCCACAAGTGGGTCTTTTCGTAAACTCCGGCGAAACTCGAAAGTCCGTTTCGAGGCGCCATAACAGAGGTGGCCATGAACGCCCAATTCTGGTGGTCATTTATTGGACCGGGCTGTCAACGGGGGCGGTGTGTACGGCCTTCGCCGACCATTATTTTGTCGCAGGCACTGAACCCGCTCACCCATCAAATCGATCGATCCCCTGTTCAAGGCCCACTTTAGTAGGGGATCTCGACCATGAACCGATTTTGTGCTCTTGCGCCAACTCTTGGCCTCGGCATAATGCTGCTTCCGTTTGTCTCCACCGCCAGAGCGGGGGTGGCGGACACAGCTTGGCTGGTTGCGCGGTCGGGACGAGCTGCTCCGGCACTTCCTGGCTTTGTGTTCAACGGCCTGTATCTCGACAATGCCAACACCACACTGCCGGCACCACTGTTGAGTGCAGGGTCCGTTGTGGTTACCGGTTCTCTTCGACAAGGCGTAAGCGCTCCGCCGAGCGATCGCGGTGTGTGGGTGCTCGCTCCTGACGGTGACGCGCGATTAGTTGCACGACAGGCCGCCGCTGCGCCAGGGATTGCTGGCGCTTTGTTCGACTCGTTCACGCCGGTAGCAGCCTCCGCTGACGGGCGTGTAATGTTGGTGGCGACCGTGAGCGGGCCCGGTATCACGCCGGGTTTGAACTCGCGCGGATTCTGGCTTTCGAGTGTTGACGCTTTATCGCTTGTGATTCGTGAGGCGCAGGTTGCTCCCGAGACAAGTCCTGTCGGTTATTTCCGGTCGCTCACCGAGAGCTATTTGCTCGACGGGAGCGCGGGCGCTGACGTTGGCGTGCGTTCACTTGTGATGCGTCTTCCCGGTGACCCTGATCCGATGCCTGTGACATATGGCAACTGGATTCGCCGCGGGCAGCAGATGGAGATGGCCTCTTGGTCTTATGGTGCTGCGCCAGACATAGCGAACGCCTGGATCGCTCAAGGCTTTGACGTTTTGGGCTGCTCGGGTCGAGGTGCGTGCGTCGGCCAAATCTACGGCCCCGCGGTGAGCACGGTTGTCATCAACGGCGTGACCGTTACAACGGACTCGTGCGTATGGCGAACGAGCGCTGACGCACGGTCACTGGTTTCACGAACGGGAAGCGCCGCGCCCGGCACGGCGGCAGGAGTCGTTTTCCGGTCACTCCCGAGTGGCTCCAACCTGCCCGCCGTGAATGGAACCGGCGATATCGTATTCTGGGGCATGCTCGCAGGCCCCGGCGTAACTTCACTGAACTGGACAGGCTTGTGGCGCTCGACGGCGACAGGGGTTTCGCTTCTTGCTCGCAGCGGGAATCCAGCGATTGCTGCGGGTACGGGCGTGACGTTCGGCGGAATCTCCGCAAACTCCAGCGACGGGACGCTGTGGGTCATGGACAACGGCGACGCCGTATTTGCCACAGGACTCGGCGGAGCCGGAGCAAATCTCGCTAACTGCATGGGCATCTACAAGTGGTCGGCCTCGGGTCAGCACGCCCTCCTTGCGCGTGCCGGTGTTTCGAACGGCGCGCTGCCCTCCGGCACGACGCTTGTCCGCACGACGCTTCCGCTGGCGATGAAAGCCGCGGGCGATGACCACGTCATGTTCACGGCGCAGCTCTCGGGCACAAGCGTGAACAGCGGGAACAACGACATCCTGCTCCGTCACACCAACGAGCACGGGCTGCAGCTCGTGGCGCGCGAGGGCTCGACGTACGGCAACCACGTGCTGAAGTCGTTCGTGAACAACGGCGCGGACATTCAGATCACCGGGACGGGCTTTGCCGTCGTGCCGGCGATGTTCTCGCCGACGAGCAACCCCAATGCGACGCCGGTGCTCGGCGCGCTGGGCGTCTCGCCGAGCGGCGCGGCACGCGTGCTCGCGGTGGTGAACCATCCGATCGCGCTGAGCGATGGGACGTTCCCGACGATTGGCCAGCTCCGGATCGCGTCCAAGGGCGCGATTTCGAACGACGGCCGCGTGGCGATGGCGGCGAGCTTCGGCTCCGGCACGCCGCGGGACGAGGGCGTGTTCGTCGTGACGATCGACCTGGGCTACGAGCCGCCGGCCCCGTGCCCCGCGGATCACGACCAGTCCGGTTCATTGACGACCGAGGACGTCTTCTCGTTCCTCCAGGCGTGGTTCCGCGGCGAGGCGGACTACGACCAGTCCGGCGTCAACGACGTCGTGGACATCTTCGAGTTCCTCGCGGACTACTTCAACGGCTGCGAGTAATCGTGGGCGGTTGAATGCTCAGCCGCGGGGCGCAATGGCCTCGGGCTGGAGCGGACGCGTCGTGACCTGCGGCCGCTGCTTCCAGGTTGGCCAGTCGGCGCGGGTCGCCTCGACGATGCGCTGCGCGGTGCGGACATTGACGAACCCGGCGGTCGCGTCGATCTCGGGCTGCGCGCCGTCCTTGACGGCGTCGAGGAACGCGCGGATCTCGGCGACGATCGGCTCGGCGTCGTCGATCACCAGGTTCTCGATGTTCACCAGCTCCTGCCACTTGAGGTCAGTCAGGTCCACGCCCTTGCGGAGCTGCTCGCGGCACTCCTCCATCTGCAGCTCGTTGGCGATGCGGCGGATAATGGTGCCCTTCTTCGCGGCGTAGTCGATCTTGATGTACGCGTTCTCGCCCGTGATCCGCGCGATGCGCTCGGTCTTGAGCGCGAGACGCGAGGCGGTGACGTTGGCCACGCACTTGCCGCCGCCCTTGCCGTCGGGGCCGGGGGGCAGGTCGAACACAAGGCGGGCGTTGCAGATGTCCTCGTGTTCGGTGATGACCGGGACACCGGAGGCGTAGATCTCGACGGGCTCGTGGCCGCCCATGAGCATGAGCACCACGTCGAGGTCGTGGATCATCATGTCCATGACGACGCCGACGTCCACCGAGCGGAAGGTCATCGGGCTGACGCGGTGCACCTCCATGAATCGCGGCACGATCGGCAGGCCATTGGCCCGCTCCTTCTGCAACGCCCGCATGATGGGGTTGAACCGCTCGATGTGGCCGACCATCAGCACGCCGGACGAACGCTCCGCGGCCTCCTTGATGGCCCACGCGTCATCGACGCTGCCGGCGAGCGGCTTCTCGATCAAGCACGAGACGCCCGCGGCCAGGAGCTCCTCGGCCACGCGGCGGTGATGGGTGGTCGGGACAGCGACGCTGACGGCGTCCACGCCCGCGGAGATCAGCTTCTCGACGCTCGAGAACGCGCGGCAGCCCCACTGGTCGGCGATGTCGCCGGCGCGCTCGAAGTTCGCGTCGACGATGCCCACGAGCTCGGTGTCGGGGAGCTGGTGGTAGACACGGGCGTGGTGCCGGCCCATGCGGCCGACACCGATGACACCGCAGCGGACACGCCGGTTCGCGATGCCCGTCCGCAGCGGGGCCTTCCGAGATTGACCGCCCTACCCTCCGCCGTTGCTGCCCGCCATGTTCGTTCTCACAAAGGGCCGCGGCCCGTGGCGGGCGCGGCGGGGGTCCGGGTCCGGGTTACTTGCTCAACGCGTCGAGCGCGGCGACGAAGTCGTTCTTGCTCTGCAAGCCGACAAACTTCTTGGCGACCTGCCCGTTCTTGAAGATGATCACGGTCGGGATGGCGGAGATGGCGTACTTGACGGCGGTCTCGCGGTTGGAGTCGGTGTCCACCTTGCCCACCTTGACCCGCCCCTTGAACTCGTCGGCGATCTGGTCGATCGTCGGGCTCAGCATCTTGCAGGGCATGCACCACTCGGCCCAGAAGTCCACCAGGACCGGCACGTCCGCGGAGAGGACCTCGCTCTGGAAGTTGCCGTCCGTGAACTCCACAACGTTCGCGCTCGCCATACGAGTGTTCCTTGCTGCTGAAACCGGGCCGCGAACGGCCCGGCAGACACATCGCGTGTGCACCGCCAACGAGCGAACTCCGTGCCGCTGACGGCCCCCTCGGTGGCCAACGTGGCCACGCACAATGCCGGCATTCTACGCCGCGTGAACCGCGAACCGGGGCGGACGGGTCACGTGGCGCAGGTCCGATAGGGTTCTGATTGGACCTTCAATGAAGCGGCTGCGAGCAGGGCATCGCGGTGTTCTCGCACGTCGTGCACGCGGAAGAGCGAGGCGCCACGCAGGTAATGCATCACTGACAGGCCCAACGAGGCGTGCACCCGATCTCGCGGTGATGCGGACTCAAGGCCGGCAGCGCGGGCGGTGAAACTCTTGCGGCTCAATGCGCTCATGACCGGGAAACCGAGCGCGGCAAGCGCAGGCGTTTCACGGACGAGCGTCAGGTTCTGCTCAACGGTCTTGCCGAAGCCCAAGCCGGGGTCGATCACTATGCGCGACGGATCGATGCCGACTTGGATCGCCGCCGCGGTTCTTGATGCGAGAAACTCGCGCACTGCGCCAGCGACGCCCTCGGGGTGGTCATACGTCGGCTCGCGCACGTACTGGTCCGAGAAGCTGTCCTCGCCGGGCGGCCGGAGGCGGTGCATGAGGATGATGCCCGCGCGGCGGGCCGCGACGAGCCGGAGGAGCTTCGGGTCTTCGGTCCCCGCGGACACGTCGTTCACAGCGTCCGCGCCGGCCTCGATCGCGGCGTCGGCGACGGCGGCGAGGGTCGTGT
>JAEYNG010000438.1 GCA_023412695.1 Planctomycetota bacterium
GCCACCACCCCTTGCCGCCGTCCTCCCCGATCCGCAGCTCCCCGTCCTCAACCTTCCACGCGTTGATGTCCCCCGACGTTGTCCACCCGGCGCGGCTTTTGCCGTCAAAGAGCGGCTCAAACCCGTCATCCTCGAGCCCCGGCGTCGCACCCGCGCCCGCACCGACCGTCATCACCGCCACCGCCGCGCCGATCAACAAGCCTTGGACCACAATGCCTCCTCGTCCGGTTCGTTCTGATTGTCGAGAGACCGCCGCCGATGAGCGGTGGTTCATATTCGCAGCATACCGCCATGCCGGATCGACGTGGGGTCGAGTAGGGGTGAACTTTGTTCTCCGCGGCGTCGCTTTCCGGCGGCCGGGGGTCTCCCCGTCCGACCTACCCTCCCCGCGTGTTCATCGACGAAGCAGTCATTACCGGGAAGGCCGGCGACCGCGGCAAGGGTTCCGTCTCCTTCCGCCGCGAGAAATATGTCCCCAAGGGCGGCCCCGATGGCGGCAACGGCGGCCACGGGGGGCACGTCATCTTCGTCGCCGACGAGAACGTCAACACCCTCCTCGACTTCCGCGGCAACCCGACCTGGAAAGCCCAGCCGGGCGAGAACGGCCGCCCCAAGCAGCAGTCCGGCCTCGCTGGGCAGGACCTGATCATCAAGGTCCCCCCCGGGACCGTCATCACCGATCTCGACACCGACGAGATCCTCGCCGACCTCGCCCCCGGCGAGCAGGCGGTGATCGCCAAGGGCGGCCGGGGCGGGTGGGGAAACGAGCACTTCAAGTCCCCGACCAACCAGGCCCCCAAGACCGCCGACCCCGGTGAACCGGGCGAGCAGCGGCGCGTCCGGCTCGAGCTCAAGCTCATGGCCGACGTCGGCCTCGTCGGCCTGCCCAACGCCGGCAAGAGCACGCTCCTCTCCGTCCTCACCGCCGCGCGGCCCAAGATCGCCGACTACCCGTTCACCACGCTCGTCCCGCAGCTCGGCATCACCGAGCTCGACGCCAAGCGGCGCCTCGTCGTCGCCGACATCCCCGGACTCATCGAGGGCGCAAGCCAGGGCGCGGGGCTCGGGCACGAGTTCCTCCGCCACATCGAACGCACACGCGTGCTCGTGCACCTCCTCGACGCCGCGCCGATCGACGGCTCCACGCCCGCGGCGAACTACCGGATGATCCGCGCCGAGCTCGCCGGATATTCCCCGCTGCTCGCCGAGAAGGAAGAGCTGATCGTCCTGAACAAGACCGACCTGCTCGACCCGGAGGAGGCGAAGTCGGCGATCCCGCGGCTGCGTGCAGACCTGCAACTCGGCCGCGATCAGGAGGTCATGGCGATCTCCGGCGCGACCAAGCACGGCACGCGTGACTTGCTGGAGAAGCTCTGGACCATGCTCCAGCCCAAGGTTGACAACTGGAAGCAGACCTGAGCCTGCACACCATGCACACCCGAGCGCTCACCGTTGACGACATCCCCGCGTTCATCGAGCTTCGCCGCGAGGCCCTGCGCGACTCACCGTGGGCGTTCGCCGCGAGCGAGGATTCGGACCTCGGCCTGCAGGCCGACGTGATGCGTTCGCGCATCAGCCAGCCGGGGCAGGCGATCGTCGGCGCGTTCGACGGCGATCGACTCGTCGGCATGGCCGGGCTCGTCCGCAACCACCACGGCAAGATGGCCCACCGCGCCGCGGTGTGGGGCGTCTACGTCACGCCCTCGGCCCGAGGCCGCGGCGTCGCCGAGGCGATCATGCGCGAGCTCCTCCGCATCGCTCGCACCTGGCCGGGCCTCGACAGTGTGAGCCTGCAGGTGAGTGCCCGCGCCGAGGGCGCCAAGCGCGTGTACGAGCGGCTCGGCTTCCGGCAGTGGGGGGTCGAGCCCGCCGCGCTCAAGCTCGACGGCGTCGCCTACGACGAGGCGCACATGGTGCTGATGCTTGGGTAGCTCGCCGCTCGCGGCGAGATGTTCCCGACGACCGTGCCACGCCGAACCTGCCGCACCACCCCGCCATTGTCGCGCCCGGCGCGCGCCAATCCGCGCATGTGCATAACCCCGTGCACTACCCACAGTTTCCGCTTGTTTTCTTGGCGCACGCGAACTCCGCCGCTATACTGCCCTTGCGGTCGCGACCCTCAATCGCGCCGCTTTCTGAAAGGTGGGGGAACTCAAATGGACAGCATCGATCGCGCCCTGCTCCAGGCTTGGAACGCCCTTGCGCCCACGGTCCGCGCCAACCGCGCCGAGGCCGTCCGCCGCGCCATGCGCCGCACACGCGCGGCCTATCTCCGGCCCATCCGCCCATGGTGCCTCTGCCTCCGCGCCTCCGACACCCGCTTCGACTATCCCTTCGCCACCGCCATGCAAGAAGGCGCGATCGAGAACCAGGAACCCCACACCCTCCTCGTCACCGGCTACAACCTCCAGGACCTCTGCCAGCCCGTCTCTATTCCCTGGCCCGGCATCGACTGGACACACGCCGCCGCCCGGCTCGGACGACACCCCGAGACCATCCGCGGCTGGATGGACAAGGGCGTCTTCAACATCAGCCGCCGCTACGCCCGCGCCGCCGGCAAACGCGGCCACCCGGTCCCCTTCATCTGGAGCCGCCACTCCCTCGATCCATCCGCAAACCTCGGCGCCCCGCCCGACTCGGTCTGGGGCTCACTCTGGCAATCGCTCAGCGACCAGATCCCCATCACCGATGTCTACCTCCTCAAACGCATCCCCAGGTCGCGTGAATACCCGTGTCGCTCCGACTTCGGCCCGCGCCACCGCGGCTGGAACTGGATCTGTCCCGGCATCAACGGCCACGCCTGCGGCCGACGCGTCTCGCGCATCTTCATACCCCTCCGCCCATGGGACCTCCTCGATGCGCTCGACGAGCCCGACCCGCTCGACGTCACGTTCCGCTTCCCTTCAGATGCCGACGCACACAACGTGCGCTTCATCCCGCGCCTGTCGACCAATACCCATGCACCGACCCCGGCCGGCGAACCCGGCGCCGACACCTTCCGCCCCGCGCCGCTCCACCCGCCCAAACCCGACGATGAAGACGCCCCCACACGCATCCTCCAGCCCGCCTGCCACCACTGCCACCGCATCCGCTACTTCTCGCTCACCGACCGAAACGGCTGGAACACCTTCGTCACACACATCTCCCGCGGCCTGCTGTTCGGGCACGAAGTCAAACGCCCCGACGACCTCGTCCGTAAACGCAAACGCGTCTACACCCCGCACGCCCGCGCAGCGCCACGCCGCGACCAGGCCCGCGGCCTCCTCCTCGCAGGCCTCCCGCCCGCCCAAGTCGCGAAGATCATGAACGTCAAGGTCGGCACCGTTTACAGCTACACCAAGGCCCTCCGCCGCCGCGGCGAACTCACGCCCACCACCCGCTCGGCACAGGCAACCGCCTCGCGCTGAACCGTGCTACGGACCTTCAGATCAGCGCTCGCCTGTCCATGCCACCGACCTTGAGGTCAGTGGTCTGCCGACGCCGGGGCCTGCCGACGCCGGGGCTGAGGCTCTGCGAAGCCCCGGGTTGAGACGCAGCCGCATTCTCTAAGAGACCCAATGCACACCACGCACCCGATCCCCGTTCCCGCCTCCAAGAAAGGGGGTGCCGGGGGAAACGGAGTTTCCCCGGCATTCGCATCGCCTTGTTGGTTACGCCACCCGTTGATAGAGATAACGCTGGAACCCCGTAAAGACCTGGCTGATCTCCTCCGGCCTGCCGAGGTCCGCGATGGCATCCGCGATGGCGTTGTTGTACTTCAACCGCAGCAGCGGAGAGAGCTTGTCCTGGTCCAGTTCCTCGACACCGACCTGCACATACTGATGAAGCACGAAATCGAGGAACGCCTGCTGCTTGTCGTTGAAGCTTGTACTGATCGCCGCGCGGGCCATCTCCGCACGCTCGCCACGATCGATCGGCGAGAGCGCAAAGGCAACATACGCGAGCACATCGAAGAGGTCGCTCTTCTCGGCATCGATCAGCCGTTGCATCTCCACAAGCTGCTCGCGGCCGAAACCCTTGTCCGCCAGCCCGGCCAGCAGCTTCGCCCGCGTGTCCGGCCGGCTCCAGATCGCGCGAAGCTCGTCCTCGTTCTTGAAGAACTCCGGCAACCTGCCGAACAGCATCTCCATGAACTGCTGCGCGGACATCGGCGTGCCGTCAGGATGCCAGAACGTCGTCTGCATCATGGACTGGATAGACCGCTCCTTCCCGTCCGCCAGCTTCACCTTGATCCGCTTCGGCCGGGGCTTGCGGTCGACGGGTTCCCTCGGCTCATCATGCTTCTCGCCCTTCTCAGGCTCCGCGGCCTTGTCTCCGCGGCCGCCCTCGGGATCCATCGGCTCCCCGTCCCACTCCGGATCGCTGAAGTGATGGTGAGCCTTCACGAAGTCATGGATCGTGAAGTAATCCTTGCCCTCGAACAACCTCGTACCGCGGCCGATGATCTGCTTGAACTCGATCATCGAGTTGATGGGCCGCAGCAGCACGATGTTCCGGATGTTGCGGGCATCAACGCCGGTGGAGAGCTTCTGGCTGGTGGTCAAAATCGTCGGGATCGTCTTCTCGTTGTCCTGGAACGCCCGCAGCCATTGCTCCCCGATCGCCCCATCCTCGGCGGTCACGCGGTGGCAGTAGTCGGGATCCGTGCTCGTCTTGTACTGATTGATCAGATCGCGCACGGCGAGTGCGTGCTCCTGCGTAGCGCAGAAGACGAGCGTCTTTTCCTTCTGGTTGATCGAATCCATGAAGAGCTTGACGCGGTGGGCTTCTCGCTCGCGGATCTCGATGACTTTGTTGAAGTCCTTCTCGACGTAGCGGCGGCCCGTCTCAACCTCGCCTTCGATCAGCTTGTCATCCGGCGTGTAGACGTACTCATCGAGCGTCGTGGAGATCTGCCTGACCTTGAACGGCGTCAGGAATCCGTCGTTGATGCCGTCCTTGAGCGAGTAGATGGACACCGGCTCGCCGAAGTACGCGTACGTATCGACGTTGTCCTTGCGCTTGGGCGTCGCGGTCAGGCCGAGCTGCACGGCGGGCTTGAAATACTCGAGAATGTCGCGCCACGTGCTCTCGTCGTTGGCCCCGCCGCGATGGCACTCGTCGATGATGATGAAGTCGAAGAAGTCGGGCGGGTAGTCGCCGAAGTACGGGCCTGGGTGCATCACTCCGTCCGGCCCCATCCTCTCCGGGCCGCACATGAACGTCTGGAAGATGGTGAAGAAGATGCTGCCGTTCGTCGGGACGCGGCCCTTCTTGCGGATCGAATCGGGCGCGATCCGCACCAGCGCATCCTCGGCGAACGCCGCGAACGACGAAAAGTCGTTGTACGCCTGATCGGCGAGCGTGTTGCGGTCGGCCAGGAACAGGATCCGCGGCCGGCGTTTGGGCTCTTCCCCCTCCCGCTTCCAATCTTGCAGGTTCCACCGCGCGGAAAACAGCTTCCAGGCGATCTGGAAGGCGATGGAGGTCTTGCCGGTGCCGGTGGCGAGGGTCAGCAGCGCGCGGTCGCGGCCACTCGCGATCGCCTCCAGCACACGGTTGATGGCGATTTCCTGATAGAAGCGAAGCTTCCACGTGCCGCTCTTGTCGGGCGTGGGGATGGCCGCGAAGCGGTCGCGCCAGGTGCTCGGCTTCGCAAAG
>JAEYNG010000405.1 GCA_023412695.1 Planctomycetota bacterium
TCGCCTTTCCGTCGGTGTCCATCCGTGACATCCGTGGCTGGTATTTCTGAATCGCCGGACACAAACGACGCCGGCAACTTCGAAGAGGTGGAGGCACCTCGCACGTGGAGGACAAGACAGTGGAGTACTTTGACTTGATCGAAGCGGCGTACGACCGGGTGGACATCTACGACGGCCCCGACGCGTTCTTCGCCGAGTTCTCGAAGCTGCCGCCGCCGCAGCAGCATTTGCTCGCGGCGCATTGGTGCCAGTCCGAGATCAACAACGGCGGGTTTGATCAGTTCTTCGCGAATCCGACCGGGATGCTCGCGCCCGAGGCTGAGAAGGGGTTTCGAGCGATCGGCATGCCGGTTGCAGCAGACATCGTGGCGGCCGCGATCGCGATGTTCGGTCCGGAATATCCGCGAGAAAGGGAGGATCGCGACCGTATGCTGAGCAAGATGCCACATCGGATGATTACCAGCAAGGTCGGTGACACTTTCCGGCGTGTGGATGCCTTCGATGCGCTCGATGATCAGTTCTACGACGCCGCGGGGGACTTCTGCGAGCACGCAACCCGTTATGCAACGGCGAACGCCGGGTGAATGATCTCGCTGCAGGAGTGCGCTGTGTCCAAGACCAATGGCCAACCTCCGCAGGCATCGGTGCAGGATGTGATCAAGCTCGGGCACATCGTCAACGGCGACATCGCGCCGGTGGACTATGGCCTGGTGTGGGAGCGTCAGCAGACGACGGGGCCGGAGGTCTTGCTGATCGCTGCGAGCCGCACTGGGTCGGAGCTCATGCTCGACCTCGCCCGCGAGCACATACCCGAGTCCTTCGTGCTCTACGTGCTGCTGCTCTCGCGCTGCTCGACCCACGAGCCCGGGCGCTACCAGTCGCCCTGCCCGCTTGTCTTCGACGAGTTGCGAGATTTCTTCAAGCGGTTCGGGCCGTACTTCGACACCGACGGCCGACATCACGTCTGGATCGGCTCGCCCGAATCCCCGAACCAACTGGTGTACGACCACCACAACTGGATCTACGCGTACGGCGACCTTGACGGGTACATCCGCACGCTCGAGCGTCTGGGCTACTCAGAGGGCGTTCTCGAGCTTTCAGCACCGCATACCCACAACTATCACGCGGAGAACGACGCCGCGGAGGATGCGATCTTCGAGTATTGGGAGTGGCTGCACTTTCCGATGCAGGAACAGGACGAGTATTAGAACGTCGCGCGGCATCCACGCATCGTCGACTTCGAGGGGACACGTGATCACCCAGCGCCTCATCGCCATCGCCTATCTGCTCACCCAGGCCATGGGCATCATCGCTTGGTGGGTGTGGCTGTGGTTGGATACGGAGTTTCGCGGCCGGTTTTCGCCCGCGGGGAGCGAGCACGCGCTCATGGCCTTCGGACCGGGCGACCTGCTGCTGCTCGCGGCGGCCGCCGTCGCGGGCGCGGCTGGTGTTCTGCGTCGGGCCGCGTGGACGGGCCCGGTCCTGTGGCTGCACGCCGGCGCGGGCGCGTACGCGAGCTGCTGGGCGTTCACCCTCGCCGCGTTGGAGCCCGCGCGGCTGACGGGCGCGGGGCTGATGCTGCCGGTGTTCGTCGCGTCGATGGCGACGGCGGTGTGGTGGAGCGTCGTCGGCGGCAGGCCGGCGCGGAGCGGTGCGTGATGGATCTGCGTGTCCCGCCGCCGCCGCGGCCGGCGAGGACCGCACGTCCCCCCGCCGCGGCGTGGAACGTGGCCAAGACGTTCGCGCAGATGACGGTCTTCTGGGTCGTGTTCCTCGGCCTCATCCCCGCGGCGATCGTGTGGGCCGAGCGGCGGCTGGGCTGGTCGGGTTGGGGCGCCGCCGCGTCCGACTGGCCGTGGAACCGCGCGGCCGGGGCCGTGTTGTTCCTCATCGCCGGGACGCTCGGCGTGTCGAGCGCGTGGGTGATGGCGAGCACGGGGCAGGGGACGCCGCTGCCGTTTGATTGTCCGCGCAGGCTTGTGGTCCGCGGGCCGTACCGCTACGTCCGCAACCCGATGGCGATCGCGGGTCTTGCGCAGGGCGCGGCGGTCGGCGTGTTCCTCGGCTCGTGGGCTGTGCTCGCGTACACCGCTTGCGGCTGGGCGCTGTGGAACTACGTCATCCGCGTGTGGGAGGAGGATGATCTGGGCGCACGCTTCGGCCCGGAGTTCGAGCGCTACCGCGCGCAGGTGCGGTGCTGGTGGCCGCGATGGGGCGGGTATGAGGAGCGCAGCGGGTTACGCGAGGCCGAGCCTTGAAGCGAGGTCGGGCCAAAGGCAGGCCACGGATGACACGGATGCGCACGGATGACTACAGGGAAGCCGCCACAGATGGTCCCAGATGAGCCCAGATGGGAGAGGCAAGTTGATGGGGATGGGCGGCGCTGCCTTTATCTGGGTCGATCTGGGTTCATCTGTGGCTGGTTTGAGTTCTGAACCAAGGGGTTCAAGGGGCCTGTCTCAAACGAGTGAGCCTCTTGACCTCTTGAAAGTCGGAATGCGGAATGCGGAAGTGGGAACTCGACGCCGGTTCACGATTGTGGATGCCACAAATCGCGGGCAAATCGCCTTTCCGTCGGTGTCCATCCGTGACATCCGTGGCTGGCTCGATGTGCGATGCAGGCCAAGGCAGGCCACGAAAAGACACGGTTGCGCAAGCGTGATCCGCGATGTGCAATGGCCCCAGCCGTCCCGCGGCGTAATCTGTTGTCCGTGGACACGCAACCGCCAGACGCCGTTCCGCCGCGGACCCGCCGCCGGGTTCTCGCCATCGTGTGGCTGCCCGCGCTGGCGGCCGTCCTGCTGATCCGCTTCCGCACGCGCTGGCCCGCGTACACCGCGCTGCACAAGTCGCTGGCCGATCGCGGCGTGCCGGAGTGGGTCCGCAATCTCGACTCGGTGCTCGTGCTCGTCGCGGCCTCTCTGCTGGGCGCGTGGCTGGCGCACCGGGCGCTGGCGCCCGCGCGGGCATCGACTGCGCACGCGGCCGGCGACAGGCCGGCCACAACGCCCGCGATGCTGGGCCTGCGACGCGGTGAACGCGGCTGGCCGCGCGTAGTGCTCGTCGCGCTGGCGCCCATGGTTGTCGGCGGCCTGGTGCTGGGCGTGCGCAATGGCAACATCCCCGCGCCCGCCTCGACCGTCGTCCCGGCGGTGTGGTCCGGTGTCGTCCGTGCGGCGGTGCAGGAGGAGCTGTTCTTCCGAGGGCTGCTCGTCGCCGTGCCCGCCGCCGCGATCGGCTGGGCGGGCAGGGCGTTCTGGGTGAACGCCTCGTTCGCCGCGGCGTTGTTCGGCGCGATGCACATCCGCTGGACGCTCGAAGGCCTGAGCGGCGGCTGGGGGACGCTGTTGATGACCTTTGCCGGCGGGCTGTGGTTCGCCTGGCTGCTGGCCCGCTGGCGGACGCTGTGGGTGCCGATGATCCTGCACGCGGGCATGAAC
>JAEYNG010000487.1 GCA_023412695.1 Planctomycetota bacterium
TGACCGGCTACGACGTCCCTCCCATCCAGCGCATGCCCTACCGCGAGGCGATGGAGCGTTTCGGCATCGACCGCCCCGACACACGCTACGGCCTCGAGATCAACGACATCTCCGACATCGCCGCCAAGACCGACGTCGCGTTCTTCAAGGACGTCCTCGCCAAAGGCGCGGACCGACCGAAGTACAACTCGAAGCGCGGCGTGGTGAAGGCCATCCGGGTCCCGGGCGGCGCTGAGAAGCTCACCCGCAAGATCACCGACGGCTATCACGAGTTCGTCCGCGGCTTCGGCGCGGGCGGGTGCGCCGTCGTGAAGGTCAACACCGCGGGCGAGTTCGAGACCGGCATCGCGAAGTTCCTCGGGAGCGTGAAGAACGAGCTTGTTCAGGCCCTGGGCCTCAAGCCCGGCGACACCGCGCTCTTCGTCGCCGACGAGTACGCCGTCTGCACCAAGGCCCTCGGCGAGCTGCGGCAGGTCGTCGCACGCGACATGGGGGTTGTTCCAAAGCCCGGCTGCGAGGGCGGCCCGTGGAACTTCCTCATCGTCGTCGACTTCCCGATGTTCGAGCGCAACAAGGACACGGGCAAATGGGTCGCCATGCACCATCCTTTCACCGCGCCCAACGATGACCAGGTCGAGGCCTTTGTCGCGGCGGACGTCAACGACGAGGTCACCATCGAGTCCATGGTCTCCGCCGGTTACGACATCGTCCTTAACGGCCAGGAGGTCGCCGGCGGCTCGGTCCGTATCCACGACCCGCGCGTGCAGGCAAAAGTCTTCACGCTCCTCGGCCTCACGCCCGAGCAGGCCAAGGAAAAGTTCAGCTTCCTCCTCGAAGCGCTGCAGTTCGGCGCGCCGCCGCACGCGGGCATCGCCTTCGGCCTCGATCGGCTTGTCATGAACTTCCTCGGCACGTCCAACATCCGCGACGTGATCGCGTTCCCCAAGACGCAAATCGGCCAGGACCTCATGACCGGCGCCCCCGGCCCGGTGACCGACGAGCAGCTCAAGGACGTGCACGCGATGGCGATCCGGCCGCGAGCCTGATATAAGTTCGCTCTCCGTTCGCAGAAGCCCGCACAACCGTGCGGGCTTTTTCGTTTTTGGCGGTTCCGCGTGGACGGTGCACCGTCCGCGGCCATCCCCCTCGGTACAACCCACACCTAGGAGGGCCATCCATGCGCCGCTTGCTCGCCTCGCTCGTCCTCGCCGCCGGGGCCGTCTCCCTCGCCGTTGCCGCGCAGCCCGCCGCAACAACCATCACTGTCCAGCCGGGCTCGACGGTCGACATCCGCGTCTCGAACGTCATCGTCCCGCAGGCCGCCCGCGGATGCGCGATGACCATCCGGCCCGACATCACCGCGATCGAGGTCGCAAGTGTCGAGGCCACGATCGACGTGCGCGAATCCGTTGCCACGACGACGCTGCGCATGACCGTCAAGAACCCCGCGTCGCATGTTCAGGAGGCCGAGATGCTCATCCCGGTCCCCCACCGCGCCGCCATCCGTTCGTTTGGCTTCGACGGCGCCGGCCAGGAGCCGACCGCGAAGATTCTCCCCGCCGACGAGGCCCGCCGCATCTACGAAGAGATCGTCCGCCGCAGCCTCGACCCGGCGCTCCTCGAGTTCGTCAACTGCTCGTTCCTCCGCTCGAGTGTCTTCCCGGTCCCCGCGCAGGGCGAGGCGACCGTCACCTTCACGTACGAGAATGTGCTCAACGCGGACGCCGGTGCAGCACGCGACAGCTCCCGCATCGACTACGTCCTTCCACGCTCCGGCTCGCTCGAAGCCTCCGCGACTAAGTGGGTCGTCAAGGGCCGCGTCCGTTCGCAGCGCCCGCTCGCGACCATCTACTCCCCGAGCCACCCCCTCAGCACGCAGCGCGTCAGCGACAACGAAATGACCTTTGAGGTCCCCGACGCCGCGAGCAAGAACCCGGGCGCGTTCCGCATCAGCACCGTCGCCGCCGCGACCGCCAACGACCCCCTGCCCACATCGCTCATGCTCTACCCCGACCTTGACGCCGCCGGCGCGGCGAGCGGCACGCGAGGCTACTTCCTCATGCTCTCCGGCGTTCCGACCGCGCCCGAATCCGCCGATCGCCGCATCCCCAAGCGCGAGGTCACGATCGTCCTCGACCGCTCCGGCTCGATGCGCGGCGAGAAATGGGAGCAGGCTCGCAACGCCGCGATCTCCGTGGTCGAGGGCCTGAACGATGGCGAGTCCTTCAACATCATCGACTACTCCGATTCCATCCAGCGCTACGCGCCCCAGCCTGTCATCAAGAGCGGCAAGACCACCGCCGACGCCCGCGCCTACCTGAACCGCCTGCAGGCCGAGGGTGGCACGAACATCCACGAAGCTCTGCAGCAGGCCCTGAAACAGACTGTAACCGACGGCTACCTCCCCTTTGTCGTCTTCCTCACAGACGGCCTCCCCACCGTTGGCAACACCGACGAGGGCGCGATCCGTCGCGACGCCGCGAGCGCCAACACGGCCAAACGGCGCATGTTCACCTTCGGCGTCGGCTACGACGTCAACGCCCCGCTGCTCGACCGCCTCGCCGAGGTCAGCCGCGGCACGTCCATCAATGTCCTCCCCGGTGAGAACATCGAGTCCTCGGTTTCCCGCGTGTTCCGCGGCCTCGCCGGCCCGATCATGAACGAGCCCGTTCTCGCGGGCATGACCGGCGCGAACACCAGCGCCGAGATCCTGCGCGACGTACTGCCGCCGCGCCTGCCGGACCTCTTCGCCGGCGATCAGCTCGTCGTCCTCGGCCGCTACGCCATCGCCAACAACGCCGACGGCGCACGCCTCCACCTCGAAGGCGACTACCTCGGCCAGAAGCGCACGTTCCAGTTCCCGCTCGACGCCGCCGCCGCGACAACAGCCAACGCCTTCGTCCCGCGACTCTGGGCGTCGCGCAAGATCGCCTTCCTCCTCGACGAGGTCCGCCAGGCGGGCGTCAGCGGCGATGTCCGCAACGACCCGCGCACGAAGGAGCTGATCGACGAGGTCGTCAAGCTCTCCACGCGCTGGGGCATCCTCACCGAGTACACCTCCTTCCTCGCCGAAGACCCGTCCAGCGGGCCCGTCGCCGCGCTCACCGAAGAAGAGAAGCTCGGACTCGCGCTCACCACCGCCGCAGCCCGCACCGCCGACCGTGCCGGCGCCGCGGCCGTGAATCAGTCCCTCAACCTCAAAGCCGCGCAGATGCAGGCGTGCGCAAACGCCGACAACACCTACTGGACCGCCGACATGAGGCAGACACGCGTCACGACCGTCCGGCAGGTCGCCGACCAGACGCTCTTCTGCCGCTCCGGCAAGTGGATCGACAGCCGGCTCGTGGACAAGCCCGAGCTCGAGAAGCCCGACGTCACCATCAAGTTCGGCTCGCCCGAGCATTTCGAGCTTGTCCGCAAGCTCGCCGACACCGAGCAGGGCGAGGGCCGCCACGCGCTCCTCGCGATGCGCGGCGCTGTCTACCTGCTGGTCGACGGCAAGCGCATCCTCGTCACCGCCCCAGACGACGACTGCTGATCCTTACCCAGTCAAACGAACCGGCCGGTGGAGACACCGGCCGCGGTGATTCCCCCCCCGGCGCCCCGCGCCATCCCCCGGGTCCGGGC
>JAEYNG010000505.1 GCA_023412695.1 Planctomycetota bacterium
AAGGAGGTCCGAGGAGGATCCGGAGCACGGGCAACTTGAAGACGCCGGGGATCGACCCTGCGCGGGCGGTCGATGAGCTCGACGCCGCGGTGCGCGAGTTGATCGCCGAGCACGAGGGCCTGCTGGCGGCGGTGGGCGAGCAGCGCGAGGCGATCCGCCGGGCGGATGCGGACGCGCTGAACGCGGCGATCATGAAGCAGGGGGAGAGCGCGCAGCGGATCGCGCAGATCGAACGGAAGAGAATCGCGGCGGTCGCGGCGCTGTTGCCGGCGGCGAGGGCGGGGAGCAGGCCCGCGCCGCAGGCGGGGCAGGTGCGGCTGACGGAGCTGGCGGCGACGCTGCCCGAGCCGAGCCGTGGGCGGGTGCTCGAGAGCGCGACGCTGCTGAAGACGGTGCTCGAGCGGCTGCACCGGGAGTACGCGGTGCTGCGCGAGGCCGCGGGCCAGCTCGCGGCGCACCTGGAGGGGATCGCCCGGCAGGTGTACGCGAAGCTGTCGCACACAGGTGCGTATGCACGGAGCGGGGCGCTGCGTGCGCCGGTGCAGGTTGTTTCGTCGCTGGATATCCGGAGCTAAGGGGCACCGATGAGCCTGACAGGCGCATTCCAGGTCGGACGTTCGGCGCTGACCGCCAGCTCGCTGGCGCTGCAGGTGACGGGCAACAATCTCGCCAACGCGGCGACGCCGGGGTACTCGCGGCAGTTGTTGAACCTGGCCGGAGTCGGGGACACGCGGTACGGCGGGTTCCTGACGGGCGGGGGCGTGCGGGTCACGGGGATCAACCGCCAGATCGACGTTGCGCTGCAGGCGCGGCACTGGGCGGGGCTGTCGGCCGAGGCGAACGCGGGCGTCGACATGCAGGTGCTGTCGCAGCTCGGCGCGACGCTGAACGAGCTGACGGATAACGACCTTTCGAGTGAGTTCGACCGGTTCCTTGACGCGTGGAGCGAGCTGTCGAACAGCCCGGACCACAATGCGTCAAGGTCGCTGGTGGTGCAACAAGGGCGGACGCTGGCGCAGTACATGCGCAACTTGCGTGGCGATCTGGTGAACATGCGGGGGCAGGTGGATCAGCAACTGACGGCGACGGTGCAGCAGGCAGATTCACTGCTGTCACAGGTGGCAGACCTGAACCGTGCGATCCTCGAGGCCGAGGGCGGCGGCGGGAGCGGGAACGCGAACAACCTGCGGGACCAGCGCGACCAGGTGATTGCGCACCTCTCGACGTTGATGGACGTGGCGGTGGTGGAGCAGGCGTCTGGGTCGGTGGACGTGCTGGTGGGCTCGACGCCGGTGGTGCTCGGGACCGTGAACCGCGGCATCGAGGTCCGCCGGGTGACCAACGGCGATCAGCTCGACGTCTCGGTGCAGGTGCGGGAAGACGAGACGGAGCTGGGGATCTCTTCGGGCGCGATCGCCGGGTACCTCGGCCAGCGGAATGCGGCGATCGACGACACGATCGACAAGCTCGACCAGGTGGCGTCGCAGCTGATCTTTCAGGTCAACCGGGTTCATTCAATCGGGCGCGGGCCGGAGGCGTTCACGTCGATCGCGGGGACGTTCGGCGTGCCGACCGTGGACCGGACGCGTGCGCTCAATGACCCGGCGAACGGGACGTTCGCGGCGTTGCCGTATGGTGCGAAGACGGGCGGCTTCACGGTGCGCGTGACCAACGCGGAGACCGGGCAGGCGCAGACGGTGCGGATCAACGTCGATCTCGACGGGATCACGGCCGCGGGCACGCCGGGATACACAGATGACAGCTCGGTGAGCTCGATCGCGGCGGACCTGAACGGCGTGGCGAACCTGACGGCGACGCTGAACGCGGACGGGACGCTGAATATCCAGGCCGCGGACGGGTACCGGTTCGAGTTCACGGAGGACTCGTCGGGGGTGCTGGCGGTGCTGGGGGTGAACTCGTATTTCACGGGGACGAACGCGTCGAGTATCGGCGTGCGGCAGGCGCTGGTCGATCAGCCGCAGCTGCTGGCGCACGGGAAGATGGTGGGGGAGGAGTTCACGGACAACGGCGGCGCGCTGGCGATGCTGGGGGTGCGGGACGCGGGGGTCGAGGCGTTGGGTGGGCGGTCGATCGCGTCGTTCTGGCAGGACGCCGCGGCATCGGTTGGCTCGCGGACGGCGTCGGCGACGAACCGCGCGGACGCGGCGACGCTGGTGCGGCAGAGCCTCGAGGCGCAGGCCTCGGCGGTGTCGGGCGTGTCGGTGGATGAGGAGTCGGTGAACCTGCTGAACTTCCAGCGGCAGTACCAGGGGGCGGCGCGGTTCATCAGCGTGATCGACCAGCTCACGCAGGAGCTGCTGGCGATCGTGTGATTCGCGGAGCAGGTGAAGGAACGAGCAAGGCGGAAACCGTGTCAAGCATCCCCAACATCTCGCGCGTCCCGACTCTGCTGGCCTCGCAGGTGCTGCTCTCGCAGCTCACGCGGACCAACGTCGGGCTGTTCAACGTGCAGGAGCAGTTGGCGACGAACCAGCGGGTCAACCGGTTCTCGGACGACGCGATCGGGGCGTCGGCGATCAGCGTGCTGCAGTCGCGACTTGCGCGGGGCGAGCAGCGGCTTGCGAACCTGGGGCTGGCCGAGGCGACGCTGAATGACCTTGACGGAGCGATCGGGACGGCGTCGGAGTTCCTCGATCAGGCCCGCGGGATCGCGTCGGCGCAGATCGGGATCGGCTCGGACACGGAAACGCGGTCGGGGCAGGCGGTTGTCGTGGACGGGCTGATCCGCGACATGTTCAACCTTGTGAATCGCAAGACCAACGGTCTGTACATCTTCGGCGGCTCGACCCCTACGAGGACGCCGTTTGTCGAGATGCCGGGGTTTGGCGGGTTCCGGTATGTCGGCACCGGGAACGGGATGCTGGCCGACTTGGACTCGGCGTCGGATGTGCCGGTGACACTCGGCGGGGATACCGCGTTTGGCGCAACTTCTGCGCGGGTGCGGTCCACGCGGGACCTCGATCCTCAACTGACATTGCAGACGCGGATCGCGGACCTCCGCGGGGCGCGGGGGCTGGGCGTGCAGCCGGGGACGATCGAGTTCTCGTTTGACGGCGGGCCGACGGCGCAGGTGGACCTGAGCGGGGCGGATGATGTGGAGGATCTGGCCGCGACGTTGACGAGCGCGATCCGTCAGTATGAGTCGGACAACGGCGTGACGATTCTTGGTCCGGGTGGGGTGTCGGTGGCGGGGGGCGGGTTGTCCTTGGATGTGGTGGGCGGGACGCCGGACCCGGAGCTGACCTTTACAGACTTGGCGGATGGGACGACGGCGGAGGACCTTGGCCTCTCGCAGGCGGCGTTCTCGGCGACATCGGCGGTGGGGGCGGACCTCGATCCGCGGTTGACGCCACTGACCCCGCTTTCGGCAGTAGGCGGGCTGACTCTCCCGCTCGAGGGCATTCGGATCAAGTTCACGCTTGGGGCGAACACGAGCGTTCGCGAGGTGGACCTGTCGTCGGCCCAGACCATTGAGGACATCCGCGAGACGATCGAGACAGCGGTGCCGGGCGTGCGGGTGCGGGTGAACGCGGACGGGCGGGGGATCGACATCGTCAGCGAGATCGCCGGGCCGTCGATGAGCATTGAAGAAGTGGCGGGCGGGGCGGACACGGCGAGCGAGCTGGGGATCCGGTCGCTGGATGCGACGACTGCACTGTCGGCTTTCAATGATGGCCGCGGCGTGAGCATCGCGCATGGGGCGGTCGATCCGGTGACGGGGCTGCCCGATCCGGCGCGGGATGTGGACTTCCGGGTGACGCTGGGGAGCGGTCAGGCGTTCGACGTCGATCTGCAGCCGGCGGACCTGGTGAGCGTGCAGACGGTGCTGGCGAAGATCAACCAAGCGTTCGCGGATGCGTTGATGCAGCCGCCGGTGATTTCGACCGCCCCGGCGTTAGCGCCGGGGGATTTCCAGGCGACGCTGACGGACGGGGCGAACGGGATCGCGTTCGTGCAGTCGGCAGGGCAGGCCGCGGGCGGGCCGATCGAGGTAAAGGGGAGTAACAACTCGGGGGCGGCGGAGGACCTGGGACTCTTAAGCGGCAGTTACGACGCGGCGAGCGCAACTTTGGTCGCGCAAGACCGTGCGGCGATCCGGGTGGACAACGTGTTCACGGCGTTGATCGAGTTGAGGGAGTCGCTGCGGGGGGACAGCAGCGTTGGCATCACTCTTGCTGGAGAGCGACTCGAAGCGGCGCTTGGCCGGGTTGGCCAGACGCGCGGACTGGTAGGAGTGCACGCGGCGAGGGTCGAACGGGCCATCACGCGGCTGGAGGATGTGCAGGTGAACGACGAGCGTTTGCGAAGCCAGCTTCAGGACCTCGACTACGCCGAGGCGGCGACGAGGTTCACGCTGCTGCAGACGCAGTTGCAGGCGGCCCTGACGGCGGGGTCGCAGATCAACAGCTTGAGTCTCTTGGACTTCATCAGGTAAGGACACAGGAGGGCTCGGTACGAGCCTTGAGGATCGCCCGCCCGCACCGGCCGCGGGGCACGGGCACGAATGACAGGACGTCTCCCGGCGAGTGTCGCCGGGTCTGGTCCGGATGACTGGCCGGGGATTGCGGAGTGCAACCATGCACGTACGGACGACTCGATTTGGAACCGTTGAGATCGCGGAGGACCGCGTGATCACGTTCCCGAAGGGGATCCTGGGCTTTGCCGACTTTCGTCGGTTCTGCCTGCTGGAGCCCGCGGAGGACTCGGCGTTCTTCTGGCTCCAGTCGCTGGACGACCCGACGCTGGCGTTCGTCGTGACGGACCCGTCGTTCTTCGTTCCGGACTATTCGGTGCCGGTGCGTCAGGACCAGATGGGCGACCTGGGGCTTGCGCGTCTCGAGGATGCGCAGGTGTTCGTGATCGTCAACAAGGTTGACCAGACCCTGACGGGGAACCTTCAGGGGCCGCTGGTGATCAACACGGTGACGCGCACGGGCGAGCAGCTCGTGCTGGCCGAGAAGCGGTGGCAGATCCGCCACCCGCTGGTGTCGGTCGGCAAGAGCGCGGCCGCGCCGCGTGCGATGTCGGCCTGAACCTTGTTGCCCGGTAGGGCGACCAGCGCTCGCCTCGCGCGTTGAAGCGGGGCAAGGGGGAGGGGGCGGAATGCCCGTTCACGGATGAACGGGTGCGCCATGTCCCGGTGTAGGGACATGCACCGAGGAAGGAGCCGATCCATGCTGGTCCTTTCCCGTCAGCGCGACGAAACGATCATGATCGGCGACGATGTGGAAATCACCGTCGTCGATATCCGAGGGGACAAGGTCCGCCTCGGGATCAACGCGCCGACGCGTATCGCCGTGCATCGCAAAGAGGTCTACGAGGCCATCAAGGCCGAGAATCTGCGGGCCGCCCAGTTGACTGGGGCGGACGCGGACCTCCTTCGACGCCGGCTCGCACCGTCCGCCGGGAACCCCGGCGGGGTCCCGCCACGTCCGCACCTGGCGCCTTCGGCCCGGCTGCGACACACCGACAACCCCTCGCTCCCCGGGCACGGCTTCGGGGACGCGAAGACCGCCTGACCGGATTCATCGTGGGTCCGAGCGGATGCTCGGCCCGAGAGCCTTTCACGCACGCCACCTCGGCCTCAATCACGGAGGATTGCCATGGCGAGGATCAACTCGAATATCCCCAGCCTGATCGCCCGGACGAATCTCGGACGGGCCAACCAGGACCTGGAGGTCCGTCTCCAGCGTCTGGCGACGGGGCTGAAGATCAACCGCGGCGCGGACAACCCCGCGGGACTGATCGTCTCCGAGCGTCTGCGCTCGGAGGTCTCGGGCCTGAACCAGGCCGTCGACAACTCGCAGCGGGCCTCGTCGGTCATCGCGACGGCCGAGGGCGCGCTCGCCGAGATCAGCGACCTGCTGAACTCGGTGCGCGGGCTGGTGGTCGAGGCGGCGAACACGGGCGCCATCTCGGCCGAGGAACGCGCGGCCAACCAGCTGCAGATCGACTCGGCGATCGACACGATCACGAGGATCAGCAACAGCGCGAGCTTCGGCGGGCTGAAGCTGCTCAACGGCTCGCTCGACTACGTGGTTTCGGGGCTCGACTCGGCCGACGTCAACAAGGCGACGATCTTCGGGGCGAACTTCGCCGGGAGGTCGCAGATCCAGGTCGACGTCAACGTCATCGCCTCGGCGCAGACGGCGGCGTTGTTCCTGTCGGCCTCGAACGCGGGCAGCCCGGTGCTGCCGGGGAACTTCGCGTCCAACACGACGCTGGAGATCGCCGGTCCGCTGGGCGTGCAGGTGCTCGAGATCCTCTCGGGCCAGTCGCTGTCGAGCGTGGTCGACGGCATCAACGCCTTCACGGCCGCGACGGGCATCTCGGCGTCGCTGCTCAACCCGCTGAACGCGGCCTCGGGCATGCGGTTCAGCTCCACGACCTATGGGTCGGGCGCGTTCGCCTCGGTGAAGCGGCTCAACGGCCCGTCGGGCGGCGGGTTCTTCCGCACGTTCACGCTCACCTCGAACGGGCCTGTCCCGGCCACCCCGAGCTTCTCGGATTCCACGTTCGTGGCCGGCCTCACGGCGGCGAACCGGGACACGGGCCGGGACGTCAACGCGATCGTGAACGGCGCGCTGGCGAACGGCAACGGCCTGCGGCTGTCGCTGCAGAACCAGACGGCATTGTCGCTGGAGCTGCAGCTCGACGCCTCCTTCGCGACCGCGAACGGCTCGACCTCGCAGTTCTTCATCACCGGCGGCGGCGCGCTGTACCAGCTCGGCGGGCAGATCAATACGACGCAGCAGACCAACATCGGCATCCAGTCGATGGCGGCGTCGCGTCTGGGCGGCACGCTGCTCGAGGGCGAGCTGCAGTTCCTCAGCTCGCTGCGATCGGGCGGCGCGAACGACCTCAACAGCCGGAACTTCCAGAACGCCTCGTCGATCCTCGACACCTCGATCGACGAGGTCTCGACGCTCCGCGGGCGGCTGGGCGCGTTCGAGCGGAACACGCTCGAAACGAACGTCCGCTCACTGACGACGGCGATCGAGAACCTGACGGCCAGCGAGTCGCGGATCCGCGACGCGGACTTCGCCGAGGAGACCAGCCGGCTCACCCGCTCGCAGGTCCTCTCGAGCGCGAGCACGTCCGTGCTGGCCCTGGCGAACCAGCAGAGCCAGCAGGTGCTGCAGCTGCTCGGATAGAGCCGGCCACCACGGCGACAGTCGAAGCACCCCCCGACCCCGGCGCAGCGAGCGTCGGGGTTTTTTTATCGGGCGTGACCGAAAAAATCGTACCAACCGTTTCAGACCGCGCTTAAGCCGCCCCTTGGCTCATCCGATCGATCCCGTGCACGCCCGTCCTTTTTCGGAGGGCGGGCTGGCAACTCGGGCCCGGTACGGATACCGGGCAGGGCAGCGGGCCTTGTTGGTCCGAAGCCCCGATCCCCGCCGCCCGGAAGCGGCCGGACCCGAAGACGGGTCTGGCGTTCCTCGCAGCACGAGACGCCGGTTCGAGTTCACGGAGGGCACGTTCGATGAGCCGTATCAACACGAATATCCAGTCCCTGATCGCACAGCGTGTGCTGGGCACCAACAACTTCTCGCTGGGCCAGTCGCTCGAGCGTCTGAGCACCGGCCTGCGGATCAACCGCGGCAAGGACGACCCGGCCGGCCTGATCGCGTCGGAGAATCTCCGATCCGAGAAGGCCTCGCTGAACGCCGCGATCGGCAACGCCGAGCGTGCGGACCAGGTCGCGAACATCGCCGAGGGCGGTCTGCAGGAGATTTCGTCCCTGCTGATCGACCTGCAGGGCCTTGTGACCTCGGCCGCGAACGATGACGGCCTTTCGACCCAGGAGAAGCAGGCGAACCAGCTGCAGATCGACTCGATCCTGCAGACGATCGACCGCATCTCGGGCGCGACGTCGTTCCAGGGCAAGAAGCTGCTGAACGGCAACCTCGACTACACCACGACCAACGTCGACAGCGGCGTCTCCGACTTCAAGGTCAACGGCGCCAAGCTGGCGTTTGGCGACGAGCTCGAAGTGCAGGCGGTCGTGACGACCTCGGCCCAGCAGGCCGGGTTGTTCCTGTCGCTCGGCGGCCCGCTGAACCTCAACGGCGGCACAAACAGCGCGTTCACGATCGAGATCACCGGCAGCCTCGGCAGCCGCGAGCTGTCGTTCGCCTCCGGCACCACCATCGCGAACATGGTTGACGCGATCAACACATTCTCGGCGGTGACCGGCGTGACGGCGACGGCGTCGGGCGCGACGGGCATCCGTCTGGCGTCGGACGCGTACGGCTCGAACGCCTTCGTGGGCACCCGCATCGTCAATGAGGCGGACATCCAGGGCACGGGCCTGGGCGTGTTCCAGCTGACCGCGGACAACTTCAACACCGCCGACGCGAGCAGCCGCGTGCAGTTCGATTCGACGGCCGCCAGCAACGGCGTCCGTGACGAGGGCCAGGAC
>JAEYNG010000025.1 GCA_023412695.1 Planctomycetota bacterium
GCACGCCTCGATCCACCGCCGGATTGCGAGCGTGCTCCCGTTCGGCCCCGCGGCGGCCTCGCGCGGCATGGGCCGGCCTGAGCGGTCGCCGGTGATACGCAGCGTCATGCGGCGCAGCGCGCCCATCGCGCCCGCTTCGAATGTCGCGTCCAGCGTCGGCCTGTTTGCGCCGAGCGCAAGGTCGAGCGCCCTCGCCGTCGCCGCGGCGACCCGCGTCGGCAGCTCCCGCTCCCGCGAAAGCCGCGTCAGGATGCCGGTCGCCCACGCCGCCGGCCAGACGCTGTTTGGATGCAAACGCTCACGCGGGCCGTTATCGGCCGGGTGCGCTGCCCGCTCGGCCAACGAGGCGACCAGATCGAGCACCGCGTCCTGCGATTCGGCGGAGTTGTTCAACGCGTAAAGCGCCTCGATCACCGCATCGTCGCACGCGCGGCGGACGCCGGGGTCGTAGCTCGCCCACCAGTCGGAGAGCTGGCGGACCGCCGATTCGATCGCAGGCAGCGCGGCCGGTGGGTCGGTGCGGGCGACGTCGATCGCGTCCCTCAGGTCTTTAAGCGCTCGCCGTGCATCGACAGCGGTTGTCCTCGACACCGCCTGCGGCGTGCCGGCGCCTCTCTCCGATGGAACGGCGATGGGCGCGGCGGTCGCGGCGGCTTGGGCACGCTGGGCTTCCTCCGCCGCCGCGATCTCTTCGTCGGTTAGCGGGACGGCGGCGTTTGTCGCTGTGCCGCCCGCCGCCGCCGCTCCTGTTGCGGCCGGGGTAGGCGCTGCCGGGGTGCGTGCGAACACGAGTATGCCCGCGATGGTCAGGCCGATCAATGCGAACGCGATAACGCCGCCGCCGACGATGAGCGTCGCCAGCCCGTCACGCCGCTTGCGGGGCGGCGCAAACTCGTCCCACGCCCGCTTCCGCGTGTCATCTTCGTCTTTGTCCGAAACACGCGGCCCGGGCCGCCGGGCAATGGGCTCGGGGCTTGCCGCGATGGGCTCGAGCTTGCCAATCTGCCAGCGTTCGGCGAGATGGTCGCGTACGCGCGGGTCCATGAGCTGCGCCGCCGCGGCGTGGAGCGCGAGGCGCACCTCGTCAGCCTCGGGCGTGTCGCCCTCGGGGTGGGACATGACGCGATCGAGCTGCTGTTGCAGCGTTGAGCTCACCGTCGCGGCGTCGATATCCGGCCGGTCGATGCCGAGCAAGCCGAACGGTCCGTTCTCTGTCGCGCTTGCGCCGAGGAACTTGCGGATAGAGGCTCGTGTGTCGTGCATCAGGATCCCCCCTTGCCATTCGCCGCCGGCAGCGATTGCTCGAGCTCACGGATGCGCTCGCCCCAGGGCGCAGGGCCGTAGTTCGGGAAGAGCGCGCGGTGCTGGGCCAGCAGGTCCCTTGCTCGCACGGGCTCGAGCTTCGAGATCAACCTCAGCGCGTGGTAACGAGCCTCGAACCACTGCTCGGAGCCCGAGGCCGCGGCGCTGAGCAGCACGCTCCAGCACTCGAGCGCAAGGCGCTCCTCGCCGGCGGCTTCCGCTGTCGCCGTCACGCGGCGGAGCACATCCGCCGCACTGGGGGAGGCTTTCAGCACCTCTTTGTCCATGCGCAGCGACAGGTCCCGCATCGGCTCGTCGCCGCCGCCGGTCGCACTGCCGCCCGTAGCGGTCCACAGGACGTAGGCCGCTTCGCCCACGGCGGACTGCACGGCGAGCTTCGCCATGCCGCTCTCGCCCTCGGTTCCGAGGCGATCAAGCACGCGAACGCCGTATCGCACGGCTCTCTCGGCCGCGTGATTGCGGTCGGCGTCACCCGCGGCGCGGAGCGATGTCACCGCCTGACGAAACAGCAGCCGGTCCGCCGCGCCCGCGAACTCGCGCTGCGCCCCTGGCATCTGCGTAAGTTTCTCGGCGAGCTGCGCCGCACGGTCGTCCTGCTTCTTCGCGATGGCGATCTGCAGCTCGCGGTACACGAGCTCGGGCTCGTGCTCGGCGAGGGGCGCGCCGGAGATCGCGGCGAGCGTGCGGATGAGCTCCAGCGTGGATTGCGCCCTGTCCGCATCGGGTGCGGTCACGCCGAGGAGTGCATCGAGCAGCTGCCGCGCGCGGACGATCGCACGCGCGCCGGCCTCGGGATCGCGGTTGGCGGTGTTCGACGCCGCGCGGCGGTCGATGGCGAGCAGCTCCTCGGCGACGGTGATGAATCGCATCGCCGCGAAGTCTCGCTCGCTGCCCGTCGCGGCGCGGAAGCGGCTGTAGAGGATCCGCGCCAGTTGACGGCGCGAGGCCTCGTACATCGAGGAGTTCTTCGGGAAGTTCTCGAGCACCCGCAGCGCTTCGTCATCGCTGACATCGCCCGCGGCGGCTCGCATGAGCAGCAGCCGCGCTGAACGCTCGGAGTCCGGGTAGTTTTGCAGGAACATCGCACCGGTGGCGGACCGCTTGGTCGCGAGCTCCGCGGATGCGCCCGGCGGGGCGGCGGCGCGATCGAGTGACACCACCGCGAGCCACAGCGCTTCCTCCGCGGAGGGCGATGACCGGCTCTCGGCCGCCGCAAGCTCCCACGCCTTGTAGAACCCGTCGGCGGCGGCGGCGAAGTCGCCGGCATAGAACGCCGCGCGTGCGGCGAACGAGGCGGCGCGAACGCGTTCGGGCTTGAACTGTGCGGCATCGGGCTGGCCGAGCGTCGCTGCAAGGAGGCCGGAGGCGGTGCGGTAGAGTGTGATGACGCGTTCGTCGGCCGCGGGCTCTTCCGGATCGCCGCCGACGGCCTTGTGCGCGTCACGGGCCTCGTCGTACGCCTTCACGGCGCGGACGTAGTTCACGATGAACCCGGTGTCGCCGAGCGGCGCGGTGCCGAACTGATCGACAAGATTGAGGACGTGCGCGACCTCGCCCTGTGCCACGAGATCGCCAAGCGCGATGCGGGCGAGGGACTCGATGTTCGGCGCGGCAACGGTGCGGTCCGCCTCAAGCGTGACGACCGCGAGCATACGGGCCTCGGTCACGCCGAGATGCTTGAGGTTCGGCCCGCCGCCGCTGCGGTCGCTGTTGCGCGCAAGGCGGACGGTGCGCTCGAGGTCGGACCAGCGCTTGGCCTTGCCCAGGATGCTGATCTTGCGCAGCAGGATCTGGGCGCGCACCGGGTCGGGCAGCTCGTCAGATTCCTCGATGCTCTCGATCCAGGACATCGCCTCGGCGTCGTTGCCGCGGACAGACGCGGCGAGCGCGCAGCCGAGCGCGGCGCGGGCGACGTGCTCGTAGCGGAAGAGCTGCGGCGTGACACGGTCCAGCGTCGCGGGTCGGCCGTTGGGAGAGTTGAGCAGCCAGCCGAAGCTCTTGAACGCGTCCGCTGCGAGCGGGGGCGACTCGGTCAGCATCGCGAGGTAGTAGCTGCACCACCCTGCGTAGTAGTACGCGAGCGAGCGGACCCGCCGCGCATCGGCGAGCTGCTGGATCAGCTCGTCGGTCGCGTCGCCCTGTTTCTCGATGCGCTCCAGCGTGTCCACGCGGCGATGGACCTTGATCGAGATGTCGCGGAGCTGCGGCTCGAGTTGGCGGAGGATCCGCTCGGCCTCGGCGATCTCGCTCTCGGCCGCGAGACGCAGCCGCCGGCGCTCGCACGTGTCCTCCGCGCGGGTATAGAGCGCACGGCTGAGGCTGATGCGCAGCTCGAACCCCTCGGCCTCGGGCACCTCGTTCAGCAGCGCCTGCGCCTTCTGCTCCCAGCGTGTGCGCGAATCGGCATCGGTCGCCTGCTCCAGCAGCTTGACATACAGCCGGGCAAGTCTGTCCGCGATGACGGCGCGTTGATCGCGCGGCGCGGCGGCGAGCCGCTCAGAGAGATGCTCCGCCAGCAGCGTGCTCAGCTCCAGCCTGTGCAGGTACGCCTCCAGCGCATCGTCCGGGCCGAGCGTCGCGGGCTCGATCTCCTCGGGTTGGGCGAGCGGCGCAGCACCGACAGCCATGGCGGCGAGGGCGTCGTACAGGTTGAGCGTGACGCCCGTGCTCGCGGCACGCTGCTCCTCCGCCCATCTCGCGGCGGGGTGGTCGGGGAAGACGCGGGCGAGCTCGGATCGCAGGATCGATGCGGACGCCGCGTCGCCGTTTCTTTCGAGCACGACTGAGGCCTCGGCGAGACACATCGCGGCGAGGTGGCGCTGTGTCCGCGCGAAACGCGCGGGGATGTGGAG
>JAEYNG010000046.1 GCA_023412695.1 Planctomycetota bacterium
CCACGCCCGCCCTCATCTGCAAGATTAGCAAAATAATTCTTTACAGTGGCGACCATCGGCTTCTTGGGATCTGCTTCCAGAACTACCGCATACGCCGCCCAAGGCGAAAGAAGAACCTCGACATCACCGTTAAATGCACCTTCGTCAATGAAGTGTTCTGCCAGCAACTTTCCCGAGTTTGCTGCCGTGCACTTAGCACGATTGACGCAGGAAAGAAACGCTTCGAAGGTGCTGTACCCCATGAACTCCCCTAGCCGGCTCGCACAAACCCATTGCTTGCCTGCGCGCTCAACGATTGCCGGCTGCAAAGGACGAAGTTTCTCGTCGCGCTCAATCAGGCCTGCAACCACTTTATCGAGTCGTTGATAGTTCGGCATCAAATACCCCATCTGAGTTGGAACTTGTCATGTCGCGAAATGGCCAACCAACGGCCCTCAATCCACCTTCGGCAGCGTCAGCCCCTTCTGGTCCTGGTACTTCCCCGCCTTGTCCGCGTAGCTCACCGCGCACACGCGGTCGGCCTTCAGGAAGATCAACTGCGCAATCCCCTCGTTGGCGTACACCTTCGCCGGCAGCGGCGTCGTGTTGCTGATCTCCAGCGTCACCTTGCCGCGCCACTCGGGCTCCAGCGGAGTCACGTTCACGATCAGCCCGCACCGCGCGTATGTGCTCTTGCCCACGCACACCACCAGCACGTCCCGCGGCACCTCGATCCACTCCACCGTCTCGCACAGCGCGAAGCTGTTCGGCGGGATCACCACGTACTCGCCCGTCTCGTCGCCGCGGCCCGCGCAGTCCACCTCCACGAACAGGTCCGGCGAGAAGTTCTTCGGATCGACCACCGTGATGCCGCCGGTCCGCGGCGTCGGCGTGAAGATCTTGAACGTGCTCCCCACGCGGATGTCGTAGCCATAGCTCGAGACCCCGAACGAAACCTGCCCAGGACGCTTCTTCGCGTCCGCGAACGGCTCGATCGCGATCAACTCTCGGATCTGGGTGTCACACAGCACGGGCATAGGACGCAACTCCGTAGCGTCAGGGCTGGGAAGCGGACAAACAACACAACGACCGGTTTGAAAAGGCCCCTCGAGACAGATTGAAGAGGCTCTGAAGACGGGCGGTCGTGGCCCGCGGCGGATCAGGATACCGCTACATATCGTGCCTGCAACTCCAGTTGACCCCAAAACGCTGTGGATGCAATGGGCAGAAACTGTCAGTTGCGCGCAACCCTCGGCCCTGCAAGGCTTTGCGATGCGCAAAAAACTTTCGCACCGGATTCCTGACCTGTACCACCAGTTGTGGATTTCGTGGCAGATACACCGGCATACCCCCATGATCTTGTGGTGTTGTAACGCGCCCGCCGCATTTCCACACCATTCACCCCCTTGCTCAACGTCTTTGTTTGGACGAGGTATGGTATACTCCCGGCCCCAACTTTGCGACCGAAGCGGGAAGTTCCGCATCCCTGTGCAAAGATCACACGCATCGATTCAGCCCAGTTTCACGCAAAGCCGCCCGGAGCGCACCCACGATGACCCAGACCGCCCGCACGTCGGCCGCCCGCCTGCTGATCCTGCTGGCCTGTCTCGCCGCCACCGCGTGCAACAAGCCGCAGCGGCAGGTCGCGCCCTCCACCGTCCGCATCGAGGATGTTCCCCCGGTGCTCCGCGGCACGATCGGCGCCGAGTCCGCGATCCGCGGCACAAGCCCCACGCTCGTCTCCGGCCTCGGCATCGTCGTTGGCCTCAACGGCACCGGCGGCGGTGAGTACGACCAGGCCGTGCTCGCCAACATGGAGCGGGAGGTCGCGCGCAACGGCATCGGCAGGGGCGGCCCGGCTTACGGCGAACTTGAGGGCGTTACGCCGCTGCAGTTCCTCCGCTCGCCGAACGTCGCGATCGTCATCGTGCAGGCGGTCATCCCGCCCGGCACGCCCGAGGGCACGCCCTTCGACGTTTACGTCTCGGCGATGCCCAACTCCAGCGTCACCAGCCTCGAGGGCGGCCTCCTCTGGACCACCGAGCTCCGCCTCGGCCCGCCGTCGCTCGTCGGCGGCGTGCGCCAGCGCAAGATGGCCGAGGCCCGCGGCCCGATCTTCATCAACCCTTTCTCCGAGCCCGCAGGCGGCGAATCCGGCGAATCCGTCGGCCTCACCCGCACCCGCGGCCGCGTCCTCGCCGGCGGCGTCGTGACCGAGCCCCTGAAGCTCCAGATGGTTCTCGACAACGAGTCGCACTCGCGGGCGCGCACGATCGTGAACTCGGTGAACTCGCGCTTCCCGCGAGGCCCCGGCGATGAGGACCCGATCGCCCGCGGCCGCGGCGCGGACGGCCCCGCCGGCAACAAGTACCAGAGCATCACCATCACCGTCCCGCGCGCCTTCGCGAACGACCCGGGCGAGTTCCTGCAGCTCCTCCGCTACACCCGCGTGGACCAGGCCTTCCCGCAGGAGTTCGCCAAGCGCTACGTGGACGAGCTCAAAGCCAACCCCGCGATGTCCGACGAGATCTCGTGGTGCCTGCAGGCGATCGGCAAGCCCGCGATCCCGTTCCTCCTGCCGATGTACGACTACCCGGAGCTCGGCCCGCGTATGGCTGCGCTCGAGGCCGGCGCAAAGCTCGGCGACCAGCGCACCGTCCCGCGATTGATCGAGCTGGCGCGCTCCGCGCCGGGCTCGCTGCGCGTGCAGGCGATCGGCCTGCTCGGCCGCATGCCCGCGAACCCGAATATCAACCTCGCCCTGCGAGAGCTGGTGAACGAGGCCGAGCTCGAGATCCGCGTCGCCGCCTACGAGGCGCTCGTCCAGCAGCGTGACATCTCGATCACCCGCGTGCCCGTCGGCCCCGACCCTCGCATGCCCAAGTTCTACATCGAGTCGATCAACGCAGATCAGCCGATGGTCTACGTCACGCAGCAGGGCCAGCCGCGGATCGTGCTCTTCGCCCCGCGCGACCGCGGCATCCCGTTCAACAAGCCCGTCTTCGTCAGCATGTGGTCCGACCGGCTCATGTTCAACGCCGCGAGCGAGGCCTCGCCGGTGAAGATGCGCTACTACAGCACGCGCACCAACCAGGCCGTGGAGCGCGAGGCGCCCGAAACCGCCTTCGAACTCATCCACTACCTCGCGCAGCGCCCCACCCCCGAGAACCCCGCCCCCGGACTCGACCTGTCCTACTCCGAAGTCGTCGGCGCGCTCTACACCCTTACGACCCGCGGCGGGTTCGACGCCGCGTTCGCGACCGAGGAAGACCGCCTCCGCGCCGCCATCCTCCAGGCCGGCCGCACCGCCACGCTCGCCGACCGCCCGGAGACGACCGCCGAAGACCAGACCGACGCGACCGTCTTCAAGGCCGACCTCGCCGGCGACGGCGTCAGCCCCGCGAAGGAGGGCGAGCTCACCGCGCCAGACGCCGCGACCCGCAGGAGCAAGATCATCCCGCTCACGCCGCCGGCCAAGCGCTCCGGCTCATCCGGCTGACCAGACGTGACCACCCTCCCCGACCACAACCGCGGCGGACGCACGACCGGCTCCAGTTTCCGGCAGCGGTTGTTTCATTACGTCATCGGTCTGGCGATCGGTTTCATGATCGTCGGGGCGATCCACTCCGCGCGGACACGCCAGATGAAGGCCCAGCAAGCGGCCGATGAAGCCGCCCGCCAGGCGGCCACGGACCAGCCGGACCCCCCTTCAGCCGGGGACGCCCCGACCCCGACAAACTCGCCGTAAACCGCCCGCCAAGCGCAAATTTCGCAGTCTTTTCGTGCCGCGATTCCTACACTTCCTCCGGAGCTGCGAGGGAGATCGCATTGGCCACGAAGAAACCCGGTGGAGCTGGCGGACAAGGCACGATCATCGAGCCCAAGGGGGCGGTTTCGGCGAACGGCGCGGCCGTCGGCGCAAGGGCCGCGGCGAGCATGAGCAAGGCGGACATAGCGGGGGGGCGGTGCATCCGCGTCCGCGGCGCCAAAGAGCACAACCTCAAGAGCCTGAGCGTCGATATCCCGCGCGATCAGCTCGTCGTCATCACCGGCCTCTCCGGCTCGGGCAAAAGCTCGCTTGCCTTCGACACCATCTTCGCCGAGGGCCAGCGCAAGTACATGGAGTCGCTCTCCGCGTACGCGCGGCAGTTCCTCGACCAGCTCAAGAAGCCCGACGTCGAAGAAATCGACGGCATCCCGCCGACCATCGCCATCGAGCAGCGCGGCAGCTCCGCCAACCCGCGCTCGACGGTCGCCACGACCACCGAGATCTACGACTACCTCCGCCTGCTGTACGCCCGTTGCGGCCGCGCGTACTCCTGGTACCCCACCAAGACCAAGAAGGACGGCACAGTCACCGCCCGCTCCGGCGTCCCCATCACCGCCACCACGAGCACGCAGATCGTTGACGCGGTGATGTCGCGGCCGAGTGGAACGCGGCTGATGGTCCTCGCCCCCGTCGTCCGCGGCCAGAAGGGCTTCCACCGCGACAAGATCGAGGAGCTCTCCGGCCAGGGCTGGGGCCGCGCACGCGTCAATGGCACGGTCCTCGAGCTCCGCGAAGTCCTGAAGGACGCGAGCGAGAACCCGCTCAAGCTCGGCCGCTACGAGAAGCACGACATCGAGGCCGTGATCGACCGCCTCGCGCTCTCGCCCGAGCCCGAGCTGCGCCAGCGCCTCGCCGAGTCGATCGAGGCCGCGCTGAAGATCGGCGACGGCACCGTCGTCGTCAGCTTCGAAACGCCCGGCGCGGGAAGTGGGGGGAGCGGCTGGACCGACCAGGCCTACTCCACACGCTTCTCCGACCCCGACCACCCGGAAATCGCGCTCGAAGAGCTCTCGCCGCGCCTGTTCTCCTTCAACTCCCCGCACGGCGCGTGCCCCGTCTGCCACGGCCTCGGCACGCTCCTCGAGTTCGACGAGGCGCTCGTCGTCCCCAACGAGCAGCTCCCGCTCTCCGGCGGCGCGATCGCCGCGTGGAACAAGAACGGCCCCGTCCGCGCGTGGTACAACCGCTTCATCCGCAAGTTCAGCAAGCTCGTCGGCGCGGACTACAACGGCCCGTTCAGCGCGCTCAACGCCGAGCAGCGGCGCATCCTCCTCCACGGCACGACGCGCGACGACGCCGTCCGCCTCAAGGGCAAGTTCGAGGGCGTCATCCCCAACATCACGCAGTGGTGGGGCAGCACCCAGAACCCCGACATCAAGGAATGGCTCGGCCAGTTCATGTCGCAGAAGCCGTGCAACGCCTGCAACGGCGACCGCCTCCGCATCGAGGCCCTGCACGTGCTCATCGAGAGCACCCACGCCGCCGACACCGAGCAGGCCTTCAGCGACTCAATCATCGGTCGCCCCGCGGGCACAAGGCCCGGCACCGTCCTCAACCTCGCCGAGCTCTCCCGCCTCAACATCCTCGACGCGCGCGAGTTCCTCGCCGGCCTCAAGCTCACCGCCGAGACCTCGAAGATCGCCGAGCCGATCCTCAAGGAGATCAACAACCGCCTCCGCTTCCTCTGCGGCGTCGGCCTCGAGTATCTCTCGCTCGACCGCCGCACCGCCACGCTCTCCGGCGGCGAGGCGCAGCGCATCCGCCTCGCGACGCAGGTCGGCTCCGGCCTCGTCGGCGCGTGCTACGTCCTCGACGAGCCCACCATCGGCCTCCACCAGCGCGACAACGACCGCCTCATCAGCACCCTCCGCCACCTCACCGACATCGGCAACACCGTCCTTGTCGTCGAGCACGACGAGGACATGATCCGCGCCGCCGACCACGTGCTCGACATCGGCCCCGGCCCCGGCGTCCACGGCGGCCGCGTCATCGCCCAGGGCTCCGTCGCCGACATCATCGCCGAGCCCGGCTCGATCACCGGCCAATACCTCTCCGGCCGCCGCACCATCCCCCTCCCGCCCAAGCGCCGCGAACTCTCCGACAAGCGCTCAATCGTCATCCGCGGCGCAAAGCAAAACAACCTCAAGAACGTCGACGCCGTCTTCCCCCTCGGCGGCATCGTCTGCGTCACCGGCGTCTCCGGCTCCGGCAAATCCACCCTCGTCAACGACATCCTCCTCGCGGCCGCGCGCAACACCATCAACGGCTCGCGCGAGAAGCCCGGCGCGCACACCTCCATCAAGTTCCACAAAGACCTCGACCGCGTCATCGAGGTCGACCAGTCCCCCATCGGTCGAACGCCCCGCTCCAACGCCGCGACCTACACCGGCATCTTCGACGACATCCGCAACGTCTTCGCCCAGACCAAAGAATCCAAGATCCGCGGCTACCAGCCAGGCCGCTTCTCCTTCAACGTCTCCGCCAAACGCGGCGGCGGCCGCTGCGAGGCCTGCGAAGGCCAGGGCCTCAAGAAGATCGAGATGCACTTCCTCCCCGACGTCTTCGTCGAGTGCGAGGTCTGCCGCGGCCGGCGCTACAACCGCGATACCCTCGAGATCCTCTACAAGGGCAAATCCATCGCCGACGTCCTCAGCATGACCGTTGAGTCCGCCTGCACCTTCTTCGAGAACCACCCCAAGATCCTCCGCTTCCTCCAGTGCCTGCACGATGTCGGCCTCGACTACATCGAGCTCGGCCAGCCCAGCACCACCCTCTCCGGCGGCGAGGCCCAGCGCGTCAAGCTCGCCACCGAGCTCGGCAAGGGCGCGGGCCAGACCGGCACCCAGGGCCACACGCTCTACGTCCTCGACGAGCCGACCACCGGCCTCCACTTCGAAGACATCCGCAAGCTCGTCGAGGTCTTCAACCGCCTCGCCGATGCCGGAAACACCCTCGTCGTCATCGAGCACAACCTCGACGTCATCAAGTGCGCCGATTGGCTGATCGACATGGGCCCCGAGGGCGGCGACGGCGGCGGAACCATCGTCGCCTGCGGCTCGCCCGAGCAGGTCATGAAGTCCGCGGCCTCCTACACCGGCAAATACCTCAAAAAACACCTTGAGGCCGAGGCAAGCCGACGGCGGGCGTGAGGTAGAGTGAGTAACACGGGCATCGCTGCCCGTGTGACCTGCATGCCTCCGCCGAACCCCCGCGGTAACGCGGGGGCGCGCCGGGAGCAATGTGCCTCACGTCGGCTTTGGCCAGTCACTTGCCCCCACGGTCCGCGTATCCAACTGACCACTCAGCGCAACTGAAAAGGCCCCCCC
>JAEYNG010000054.1 GCA_023412695.1 Planctomycetota bacterium
GCCCTCCGTCGCGCCGACTCCCCCCGCCACCGTCCCCACGCCGGGCGCGCCGAGCCATCTCCGCCAGCGACAGACGGCCAGCCCCGAAGCGCTCGCCGCGGCCGAAGCCACCAAGGCCCCGCCCGCGCTCGTCAGGCAGGCCGACGGCACCACGCTCGTCGCCGACCGCTTTGTCATCAAGGGCGACGGCAGCAAGGAGAGCCCCTACGAGGTCACGTGGGAGCACCTCATGTCCGCGCAGGAGACCTACAAGCCGCGCATCGGCATGAAGGTCATCCCCGGCTGGCTCAACCTCATCCACGACAAGTGGGTGAAGATCTCCGGCTACGTCGCCTTCCCCGTCATGGCCCAGGGCCCCGACGAGATGCTGATGATGCTCAACCAGTGGGACGGCTGCTGCATCGGCGTCCCGCCGACACCCTACGACGCGATCGAGGTGAAGCTCGCCAAGCCCGCCGAGGGCGACACGCGACTGCTCGTCATGGGCACCGTCACCGGCAAGCTGAAGGTGGACCCCTACCTCGTCAAGGACTGGCTCGTCAGCCTCTACATCATGGACGAGGCCGAGGTCGCGCGCCAGACCGGCGTCCCGCTCCGCGAAGCCGCGATGGAGCAGGAACACCTCGCGCCATAAGGCGTGCCACTGACCTCCAGGTCAGTGGGCCTTCGGTCCCGCCCGAACTACCTGCACCAGCACCAATCCCGCTCACGTACGCAGGCCGGCGCTCGCCGCCACAACGTCTGAAGCGCGACCCTATCTCCGCTCAGACAACATACTCAGGCAACTCGGTCGCGACATCGGCAAGATCTTTCGAGGCATAGAGATACTGCACGTCATACTCGCCGTGTAGCGATTCACACAAGCTCGGCGTCAACTGGGTGTAGCGTCGCCCGTCTCCCTCGAGCACACGCGCGAACATGTGATACCCCGCACCCTCGAGGAAGCCGACCACGTCGCGGACGCATGCCGGCCCGTGCAGCTCGACGCCGAGCCTGGGTGAGAAGCGACGGAGCGTCTCCTCCGCGCCACGGAGCGCGAGGCCCTCAGCGCCCTCGATGTCGATCTTCATGACGTTGGGCGGAAGGATGACGCCCTTGCTGATGAGCGTGTCAAGCCTGCACACCGGCACGACCTGCGTGGCCGAGCGCATCCCGTACCGGAGCTCGGCGAAGCTGGCCTCGCCGTCGCGGATTCGATAGAGCGCCCCCGACTGCGAGTGCGCCCGGTCGAGCTGAAAATCCTCATCGCCATCCTTGTCCGCGACCGCGAAGGGCAGGACCGTCGTGCGATCGGTGATCTTCCCGAGTTCAACATTGCGCTGGAGGATCACGCGATTAGGCGTCGCCGGCTCGAACGCAAAGACCCGCGATGCGCCGCACACGGTCGCAAAGAAGCGCGTGTAGATACCGATGTGCGCCCCGACGTCATAGACTACATCACCGGGGCGGATAAACGAACGCAGCCCGCCAAAGAACCAACCGTCGTTGATCGGGCTGCGGAGCCAATAGCTCCTGTCGGTGCGGGCCCGAATCTCGAACGGGCCGATCGATGGGACATGAATCGTCCGCCGGTAGTCGGGCATGCAACGCAAGACGCCCTTCGCCAGCCTCGGACGGTTTCGAATCCAGCCCGCGGCCGACCTGATCATCACTTTCATTGCACCGGTCCCTCACGTGTTGACGAGCTTGGCCCTTTCCCCCCAAATCACTGTCCCGGTGGAGCATTCGTCCGGGACACCCTGTTGGTTTCTCAGCCCACGACCGCCGCGGACTCTTCATCGCGAGTGTACAGCATGAGCCTCGCGGTTGGAAATGATTATCGGCCGTCCAGCACCGAACTTATCTCGGCTCCGGCACGCGAGACACTTCTTGACCGCGAGAATCGCGCTGTCATCGACCCGGCGACGCCGATCCCATTCATCCCCGACGGCCGACTGGACCCGCCCGCAACGCGGGCATGCGACGTTGCTGGCGCAAAGCGTCTGGGGCGCTGCCCACCCCACCAACTCCGCCCATGAGATGGGTGAGCAACTCCCCATCACCAGCCTTCTATCAGTTACACTCAACCCGCAATGACCCGCGGCCGCTCTCACCTATACAACCGAGCGCACGGCACACCGGAGCCGGCTGAGACGCCCGCCAAGTCAGGCGATCAGGACTCCAACAAGGCACCGCTTCGTGGCCTCCTGCGCCTCGGCTGTGCGGTCTACACAATCGGGCTTCTCATACTCATCAGCAGCTACGTCGTCGGCTGTTTCGTTGCGCCGCGAGAGTTCTACCCGGTGATGACCCTCCACGCCGACATCACTGTCACCCCCTCGACCGTTACAGTCCGGGATCAACCCAAGGGCCTGCCCGATCCAGACGGGCGTGCCTTGGACGATACAAGTCAGATCGACTGCCACGCGTTCGTCCGCCTTCATCGAACCGTGCCGCTGCGCCGAGGGAGAAAGGGAACGTACTCGAGCTACTCGTTCAACGGACACCAACCCCAATGGGAGGAGCTTCAACAAGCCGGCCCGGAGTGCGGTGTTGAAGTCCATATCGGGTACCTTCACTTTGAATCCGGTCGCTATACCAGCTTTGTCTATCCCTATTCGCCGGATCGCGCCGATGCCTCCGACAAGCCCATGGACGAACAACTCGTCCAACGCATCCTCCCCGCATTCGCCGACTGGGTCTTCGAGATGTCCGGCGATCAGGGCTTCGCCGACGGCGTCCGCGCGGGCGGCACGCCAATCCCGCCCTTGCCCGGCCGCGCGTTCTCCTTCTTCCTGCAGTGGGCTCCGTTGATCGGCTGCGTGCTCGTCCTGATCGGCCTTGGTCCTGCGACAATCGTGAGGTACCGTGCGGCGAAGGTTGAAAGTCGTTGAGCATCCAGAACGCCGCCCAGCAGGCTTGGACAGGTACACTCCTCTTCGAATGTCCCGCGGCCACCCCCAACAGCCCCTCCCGATGCTCAATCGCACCGACACCGACCACCACGCCCTTCGCGATCCCGACCGGCCATCAACCCTCGCCTCCCCACTGAGCGCCGTCGCGTGCGTAATGGGCATGTTGCTCGTGGTTCTCGGACAACTGCTCGGCACCGCGGATGTGCCGCGACAGTACTACCCCGTCATGACCCTGCACGCGGACATCACCGTCACGCCCACCGAAGTCATCGTCCGCGACGAGCCCAAAGGCCTGCCCGACCCGAGCGAACACCTCGGACCGCTCAGAAACTCCGACACCATGAGAGTCTCGGCGTTCGCCAGGCACTACCGCGCCGTGCCGCTTCGCAGCAGGGGCAGAAGCGGGTACGTCGAGTACTCGCCGAACTACAACCAGCCCCGCTGGGAAGAACTCCAGCAGGCCGGACCCGAACGCGGCGTTGAGCTCCACATGGCATCGCATCGCTTCACCGCCGAGGGTTTCACAAGACTCATCTACCCGCACGAACCAGATCGCCCCGCACCCTTCGGCGAGATGAAGCCGATGGAAGACGAGACCGTCCGCCGCATCCTCCCGGCCTTCGCCGACTGGATCTACGAGATGTCCGGCGATCAGGGCTTCGCCGACGGCGTCCGCGCGGGCGGAATGCCCATGCTCCCGCTCCCCGCGCCGAGGTTCCACCGCCTCATGCTCTGGCTCACCTCCATCGGCGGAGGTCTCTTGCTGCTGGGCATTGTTTCATTCGCGCTCGCAAAGGCCCGCGCGGCCAGCGCCGCCGCGTAAACCGGCGCCGGCTCACCACCCCTTGTAACTCACCACCGGCCTGAGCTCCCGCTCGATCTTCACCAGCTCCCGCTGCGCCCGCATCACCTCGCGTATCTCACTCTGCTGGGGTTTCTTGTCGGAACGCGGGCGCCCGATCTTCGCACCGCGCGACGCCGAGGGGCGGTAGCCCCCTTACCTTTGCTTGATCCTTGTGTAAGCCCGCCCAATGCCGGTAAGCTCAGCATCATGGACAACCACATCTTCATGTGCACCGCCATCGCGTGTACCGTAGTTGCCGGCGCATCGCCCTTAAGTCACGCCCAGTCCGCGACATTTACGCCACTCGGCATCCCGACAGGGCACCTTCGCTCGGTTGTCTTCGATATGTCGGCCGATGGCGACGTCGTCGTCGGTACAGCGAGATTGCCCTCAAACCCCTTTCGCCGCGGCTTCGCATGGTCGAATGACCACCTACAGCTTCTGGCGGCCCCGCCGGGCGGACCGGGCGACAACGGCGAGGCCGTCACCCGCGTGTCCGCCGATAGTCTGGTCATCATCGGAACAGACACGCACGGTCGCGGCATCCGGTGGGTCGATGGAGTCGCCGAGCTTTCTGATCCGCCCGGAATGAACGACAGTGGCTCCGCGCCGTCCGCGCTGTCCGCTGACGGGAGCGTTGTGTATGCGCGCCACTTTGTGTATACCAACGGCCTCTGGCAACATCTTCCATCATTTGACCATGTCATGGATTGCACGGACGACGGCAATGCGTTGGTAGGCATTTGGGCGCCACCGTCCGGCGGCGCTTTCCTTGCGCTCCAGCAGCCGGACGGCTCAATCGTCATCCCGCAGCCGATGTTCGCACAGCCGGGGACATCAATATCCTGTCGACTGAGTGCCGGCGGTGAATATCTGGCCTGCTCCGACCACGGTACTCCGCGCCTTTGGACCATCGGCGAACCCGGTTATACATCCATCGACTTCCCGCTCTCTTTGTCTTACATGACCCATATTGGCGGTGTCAGCGACGATGGCGAGATCATCGTCGGTTCGACTTGGACCAACTCTGAAATCCTCTTCAACCTGACCGGCCCACCTCCGGCACACCCCGCACTCCTTTGGCACGCCGGTCACGGTACCCGCAGCATCGAGAACATCCTGCGGCAGCTTGGCTTGGACATCGCCGGTTGGCGACTCCTCTCCGCCGCTGCCTGTTCCCGCGATGGCCTAAGCATTGCTGGAACCGGCATGAATCCTGCCGGCGTGCTAGAAGGCTGGCACATCACACTTCCCGGCATCCCCGCGTCACCGGACTTCGACCACTCCCTCGTGCTGGATGTCGCTGACATCTTTGCCTTTCTCTCCGCATGGTTCGCAGGAACTCCATCGGCCGACTTCAATCTCGACGCCCGAATCGACGTACCGGACATCTTCCACTTCCTGCAGTTCTGGTTCGGCCGGTCGCTCTGACCAACACCTCCCGAGGCACGTCACAAGATCGTCAACGTTGCCGCCCCCGGTGCCGGCCTGCCCCTCGATTACACTCCCCCCCGCATGACCCGCGGCATCCCCAAAGACCCGTCGCTCCCGCCCGAACCCTCGAAAGAACTCACCACGTGGAAGAGCCCAACCATGGGCCATCCCGGGCGTGATCCGAACTGCCAGTTGCGGCTGTACTTCGAGTCACAGGCACCGATCAACCCGTCATCGTTCAGCTTCGCTTCGATCTTCACCCGACTCATCGAACTCTTCGGCGAGCATCCCGTCCGGATCTCCTCTCGCGGCGTCAATGGCGAGAATCTCAAACTCCTCGGCCAGACCGGCCTTGACTGGAAGGTCCGCCCCTACAGACACGTGATCGACACGATGTCGTCTTGGCTCACCCGTCCCGACGCCCTCGCCACGATCGCACCGATCTTCGGCAGTCACGGCAGTTTCTCCGCATCTCGCGGCGGCGGTGCGCAGCGTCACGAGGTATGGGAGTTGGATTGGCATGACAAAGTACGCGAATGGCCATCCGCCTTGACGCTCAGCATCGCCACACGCCACATCGCCAACGACCAGCTCCCGGCTCTGCATGACTTGATCTTCCAGTTCTACCGCGAGGCTGCATCAAACGGCGCCCATTATGGCGAAGGAACACTCTGGCGCCCCAGGAGTCAGGTCCGTCTTGCCACCGATGCACTGCCGTATGAGTGTTACAATCTCACCTATCGCAGCGACCGTGCGACAGTGGCAACGGTGCTTTGGCCAAAGCGCTTCATGCTGCTCGGGCCTCATGTAATGGACAAGCTCGGTGGGTTGACGTCGATCCTGAGCTTCAGCCGCAAGTACGATCTCGGTTTGCAGACGCAGTTCCACGAGTTTCCCAACGGCCGCGTCTTCCGCTGCGGCGCGGCCCCCGACAAGGACGACATTGACTCTCGAGAGTGGGAGCGGTCGGTGCTCGAAGAGACCAGTTCTCTTGGAGTTGATGAGCTTCTCTACCTTTTCTCCAAAGTCGGCATCCTTGACATCCAGAACATGGATTGGGTTCCCGGTTCACTCCAGAAGCTCCTCGACAATCGCACCAGCAAAAAGTCCTCCCGCGCGCAGCAGCAACGCCTCGCCCGCGAACAGCGCGAAGCAACCCGCGCCCTCTTCGCCGACCTCCGCTCCCGCCCGCCCTCCTGCATCCGCCTCACCCCGAAGCACGTCCACGACGCCAAAGCCTTCCGCCGTCTCGGCCACAACGAAGAGTGGGTCACCGCCTTCGATCTCCGCGGCCGCGACGACGCCGACGCCCTCACCCTCCACGGCCGCCCCACCTCCGACAAGCTCATACTCGGCAGCCCGATCCGCGCCGGCTCCCTCGATGCGGACCGCGCCGCACTCAGCTTCGACGCCTACCTCCACGGCTGGGACGGCGCGCAGGTCGAACCCGGCGCCAAAGCCGACACGCCCAAACTCATGCAGCTCAAGTGCCCAAAGTGCGACGGCCGCCACTTCCGTCTCCGCGCGTTCTTCGAGTACGCCGACGACACCGCCTCGTCGCTCGACGAGAAGGACCTCGACCGTGCCGAGGACTTCTTCACCTGGTTCAGCCTCGACGCCCGCTGCGTCGCCTGCTCCTGGAAGGGCACCGTCGCCGACATTGAAACGGCGTAGCTCCACCTGAATGACCGCGCACAGCTTCTCCTCCGCCGATGGGGTTGCAGGGGAGGGTGCAGCCCTCCCCTGCACAAGCAGACAAATGCCCCGGCGTGAGGCCCTCCGATCCGCTTGCGGCACATGCTCCCCTCACGCCTTACCATCTTGCCCATGCCCAAGGAACGTTCGACTTCCTCTGCACGTACAGCACCCCTCGTCGGCATCATCATGGGCTCCCGCTCCGACTGGGACACCATGCAGCACGCCGCCGACGCACTCCACCCCCTCAACATCCCCCACGAGGTCCGCGTCGTCTCCGCTCACCGGACCCCCGACCTCCTCTTCGACTACGCCGCCTCCGCAGAGTCCCGCGGCCTGCGCGTCATCATCGCCGGCGCGGGCGGCGCGGCACATCTCCCCGGCATGTGCGCAAGCAAAACCTCACTCCCCGTCCTCGGCGTCCCCGTCGAAAGCAAAGCCCTCAAGGGCATCGACTCACTCCTCTCCATCGTCCAGATGCCCGGCGGCATCCCCGTCGGCACGCTCGCCATCGGCAAGCCCGGCGCGATCAACGCCGCCCTGCTTGCCGCCGCGATCCTCTCAACACACGACGACTACCCAAACATCCGCGACGCCTATCACGCGTTCCGCGCCGCGCAGACCTCCAAGGTCCTGAGCGACCCCGACCCGCGCAAGCCCGAGCCCAAGACCGCCCGCCCGCGCACCACTCCAAAGGGAGCGCGCAAGTGACCGTCGGAATCCTCGGCGGCGGACAGCTCGGCCGGATGCTCGCCCTCGCCGGCCTCCCCCTCGGCCTCCGCTTCCGCGTCCTCGACCCCGACCCCCACGCGCCCGCCGCACAACTCTGCGA
>JAEYNG010000055.1 GCA_023412695.1 Planctomycetota bacterium
GTGTACCACGCCGCGGTCTTCTTGCGGTCCTTCGACTGGAACGAGATCGTCAGGCCGCCGTTGTACCCAAGGTCGAGGCTCATTCGGATTCCTTTCAAAGGAAGGTTGTGGCGTCCAAGATAGCAACTATACTTTGTGTGTCAAGTGGCAACCCCCAACCTCGTCAACCTCTGCCGCCGCTGCTGGTCCCTGCCGGTCCTCGCGGCGTTGCACCGCGCCGATGCGGCGGGCATGGGCGGGGCACGCATGGCGGTGCTCTGCCATGACCTGAGCGCGGGCCAGCCGGCGGTGCGACTATCGATCGACCACCTGATCGTCCTCGGCCTCGTCGCACGCAACTCGGGCCACGGCCACCCGCTGAGGCCGGAATACATCCTGACGCGACGGGGCGCGGTCGTCGCGCCCGCCTGCGCCTCGATCGACGAGCTCCTGGTGCGGCTTCGGCTTCGTGAGGCCGCGCTCCGGCGGTGGTCCCTGCCGGCGCTCAACGCCATCTCCGGGCTTGGGCCCGCCCGGTTCGGCGCCATCGCCGCGAGGCTCGACGGGATCACCGACCGGGCCCTCTCGCAGACGTTGAAGACGCTGAACGGCGCGGCGGTTGTTGCGCGGGCGGTGGATGACGGGTACCCCCCCATCCCTGTCTATTCGCTCGATCGGACGGGAAAGCAGCTTGCGCCGCTGGTCGAGCGACTGGCGTAGCCGAGCCGGTACACTCCGGCACCATGCCCACAGCGTTGCCCGTGATTCTCTTTGATGACGGCCGCGGCGAGTTGTCGCCGCTGACAGACCTGCGCCCGGCATTCGATATCCGCACCGGCGCATTGACCACCGCCGAGCGCATCCGGCGGATGCATGCGCCACCAGTGCTGGCATGGACCGCGTTGCCGGAGTTGGAGGCGCTTCGGCGCGAAATGCCCGACATTGCATGGGCCGGGAGCGGGCAGATCAACGGCGCGGCGATCTATCTGAGCGGGCGGTGCCCGCTTCCACCGGCGGAGGTGTGGACGCTGCAGCCGGGGCAGGCGCTCATCGAGCGTGCATCGGGCGAGATCATCGCGGCGCACGCCGCCAACTCCGCCGATCACCTCGGACAGATCGACAGCAGAAAGTTCGCGGCGATCGAACACGACGGGCACGCGCTGCTCTCGCGGCCTTGGCACGTGCGGAAGTTCCGCGACGCGTGCATCGCCGCGGACCTGCAACTGCTCGTTGGCCAAACCTCCGCGGCCCTCACCGCCGGCGTCACGCTCTTCGGCGAAAAGGGTCATTTCATCGCCCCCTCCGCCCGCATCTACCCCTCCGTCGTCCTCGATACCGAGAACGGCCCGATCGTCATCGACGAGCACGCAGTTGTTCGGCCGGGCGCGATCATCTCCGGGCCGGCGTACATCGGCCCGCATTCCACGGTGCTCGACCGCGCGGTCATCCGCGCCAACACCGCGATCGGCCCGCACTGCAAGGTCGCGGGTGAAGTCAGCGGCACAATCTTCCAGGGCTTCGCCAACAAGGCCCACGACGGCTTCCTCGGCGACTCGTGGGTCGGCGAGTGGGTGAACCTCGGTGCAGGCACCATGAACTCCAACCTCCTCAACACCTACTCCGAGATCATCTGCCGCGCAACGCCGGACGGGCCCAACGAGCGCACCGGCGAGACCTTCCTCGGCGCAATCATCGGCGACCACGTCAAGACGGCCATCTGCACGCGCATCATGACCGGCTCAATCCTGCACACCGGCTCGATGTTCGCGACCACCGCCCCCGTCTCCGGCACCGTCGGCCGCTTCACATGGGCAACGGATGCGGGGCAACGCCCGTACCGGTTCGAGAAGTTCCTCGAAGTCGCGCGGGCCGCTATGGCCCGCCGGAAGATCGAGCCGACGCCGGCGTATGTCGCACGGCTGCGAGCGCTGGCGGTGGCTGGCAGGCAGGGCTGACAAGCAGTATACTGCATGTGTTATCACTGCGATAAACATGCTTGGAGATTCAACAATGCTCGATCCGACCGATGTTCACCCGCTCACCGATTTTCAGCGGAATGCCAAACTACATCTGTCGCGCCTGCATAGAGACAAGCGGGCGACGGCCCTCACGGTGAATGGTCGCACCGCCGCGATTCTTCTCGATCCGACAGAGTACAAGCGCATCTCCTCACTCGCGCAGGAGGCGGAGGACATGGCGGCGCTTCGTATCGCGTTCGCAGAGCTCCAATCCGGCAAAGGAAAGACATTTGCGGAGGTGGCCGCGGATATCCGCAAACGCAGGCAAGCTCACCGCGCCGCGCCCCGTCGGCGGAAGTAAAACGTGCGAGCCAGGCGCTTCCAGATTGTCATCCTGCCGCGGGCGCACCTCGATCTTGTGGAAATCGAGGCACGGATCGCAATCGACTCTCCGCGCAACGCCGCTGCACTGGGCGACCGCATCCTCAACCGAATCTGGTCTTTGCGAGTCATGCCACATCGCTATCCCGTTTACATCCCTGCTGGCGAATACCAGCATGAAGTCCGAAAGATGTCGGTTTATCCTTGCCGAGTGCTTTACATGGTGGAAGGCGGCAGAGTGGTCGTGCTCCGAGTCCGACACGGCAAGCAACAGGATTTGACTGCGCAGGACCTCTGATGCCCACCCTCTACATCATCGACGGCTACGCACAGTTCTTCCGCGCATACCACGCCATCCGTACGCCCATGACCAGCCCCGTCACCAAGGAGCCGACGAACATGACGTTCGGCTTCATCGGCATGCTCCTCAAGCTCCTCCGCGGCCAGGGCAAGATCGGCCTCGACGGCGGCAAGCCCGACTACGTCTGCGTCACGCTCGACGTCTCCGGCGATCGCGGCACATTCCGCAGCCAGATCTACCCCGAGTACAAGGCCACCCGCTCCGCCCCCCCGGAGGACCTCGCCCCGCAGGTCGACCGCTGCCTCGCCCTGCTGAAGCAGGTCGGTGTCCCCATCCTCGGCGCCGAGGGCTTCGAGGCCGACGACGTCATCGCGACGCTCGTGACGAAGATGATCGCCGACCACCCCGACCTCCGCATCCGCATCATCTCCAAGGACAAAGACCTCAAGCAGCTCCTCCGCGGCACGCCGGGCTCGCCCGGCTCCATCGAGCTCTACGACGTCCACAACGACG
>JAEYNG010000154.1 GCA_023412695.1 Planctomycetota bacterium
ACCCTGACCCGCTTGATGTCCCCACTCCGCCTGCCAACGGCGGCCGCCGACAGGTGAACTGGACGTACATCGGCTCGGCCGTGACACCCCGCGCCACCCGCGCGCTGATCCGCATCGATCAGAATCAGAAGTTCATCCGGGAGGGCACGGAGTTTGACGGCGTGAAGCTCGTCGAGGTCGAGGACGACTACATCACCATCGAAGAGGGCGGGATGCAGCGACGCATCGACCGCGCGCCGATGCTCGCCACCGCCATGCTGAACCCGCCACGAACCCCGGCCGGTGGCGCGGCCACTCGTCCGAGCGTCACCCCGCCGACACCGACCCCGCCCGGCGGCGCATCGCCCAACACCGCCACGGGCTTTGCGGCGAACGGCAAGACGAAGTCCGTTGCGGGCAACCCGGGCCGCCTGATCTCGCGCATGAACTCGCTGCCGCCCGAGCAGCGCGTCCAGACGTACCAGGTCCTCACGAGCCCTACCGCCTCGTATGAAGAGAAGATCCGTGTGGTCTCCGAGCTCGGCTTCGACCCCGACGCGTCGATCGACGAACGGCGTGAGGCTATCCGTGTGCTCAACCTCAACCCCGACGACCCGTCCATTCGACAGATCCTCGAGGACGAGATGAACGGGGCAGCGAGGGACCAGCGTTGAGCGGGATGGTGTGCTATCTCGAACGCGGCCCCGGCGGCTCGACCCTTCGTCGCGTCCGGCTTGTCGGCGCGGCCTTCGACCGCTCATGGACCGCGCCCGTCGCCGGGCAGATCGGCTCTGATTCGGGCCCCGAGGGCGCGGCGGCTGTCGCCGCTGTCCGGGCGGGCGCCAAGTGGACCGCGGACACGCTCAAGTCGCTGGGCGCAGGGCGTCTCGACATCCTCTGCCTCGACGCCGAGGGCGCGGTCTGCACCTGGCTGAGCGCGCCGAGCGCGGCGCCCGCCGTGGTCTCGGCGACCATTCAGCAGTCCGTCCTCGCGGGGGGCGAGGGTGCGGGCGGGAGCGCGGGCCGGCTGATTGCCACCGGCATCGCGTCGTCCGCCGATGCCGCGGGTCTCGATTCGGATGTTTCCGTCCAGGCGCTCGCCATCGCCGATGACGAACCCCGGCGCGGCTTGCGTCTGCCCGGGCGTGGCGCCGCCGCCGCGACAACCTCGCGCGAGCGTTTCGCCGTTCTTTCGATGCGCGATGCGCCGGTCCGCGTCTTCCTCGACGAGCTCGATTCTCGCGGCATCGAGGTCGCGGCGGTCGAGAGCATCTGGCACGCACTCTCCGCGACGTGGGACCCTGGCGCGCCCCAGCCCGGCGAGCCCGCGCCCGAGTCTGCGCCGATCGCCGCGGTCGTCATGACCGATCCGGCTGGGCGGCTCGTCTGGTCGTGGTCGAGCGCGGGCGAGCTTCTGGCGGCGGGGCAGTTGCGGCTGCGGCACGTCATTCGGCGGGACTCGCGCCGTGCGCCCTCAGCGCCTGCGAGCTCTGTCGCATTGGCCGAACCTGGCGCGGCGGATGACGAGCCGGACGAGATCGAGGGCTTCGAGTGCACCGGCGCCGAGATCGGCCGCATCGTCATGGACTGGCTCGCGTGGAGCGCGCAGCTTGGCCGCACGCCCGGCCGCGTGCTCTGCTTTGGACCGGTCACGCTCCCCGATCCCGGCAACGGCTCGGCGCAGTGGCTCGGCGGCCCGTCCCCCGCATCGCTGGCCGAGGGCCTCGGACGCGCGTGGACCGAGGGCTCCGGTGCGCGCATCGACGCCGCGGCGCACGATGACCCCATCGGCGCGACGCTCGCGCGGCTCGCGGGCGTCGGCCCGCTGGGCGCGCGCCCTGCACCTGCGCCGGGCGTTGTGGACGACGACCCGCGGCGTGAGCTGCTCACGCTGAGCTCGCGCCCCGGCCGGGCCGACCGCTGGATGTACCGCTCCATGGCCGCGGGCTTCGTTGCCGCCGCGGTGCTCATTGCCGCGGTCGGCTGGCAGTTGCACCGAGCCGCGGCCGGCGGCGGCGACGCGATCACCGAGGCGCGCAACCGGCGAACCGACGAACTCAAGAGCATGGAGAAGCTCTTCCCCAACATCATCCAGCACCCTGACCCCATCGGCATCCTCAACTCCAAGGCCGCCGAGATCGAGCAGATCAACAAGTCCCTCCGGCCACAGCGGCCCATCCTCACCGAGCTCGCGCGGGTCTTCAATGCCATCGACGGCGCGACCGACACGCGTGTGAAGGAGGTCAGCTTCAACGCCGTCGCCGGCACGGTCCGCCTCATCGTCCCCGACAATGAGACCGGTCCGGCCATCCTCGAGCGGCTGAACTCCGCGCCCGGTCTTATCCCCTGGCGGGGAGCGACCCAGCCCTTCATTGGCGAGGAGCGCGTCTACGTCTACACCGGCGTCTGGCCCACGGAAGCACCCCCCGCCGGAGGAAGGCCATGAACGGCGATGCCCCCCAGCCCATGACGCCGACGCAGGATGACCCCGCGCGGCTCGAGCTCGCGATGGCCGCCGCCGCGGCCGAACGCGCCAACAAGCCCCGCGGGCTTGTCATCCTCGGGGTCCTCGCCCTGCTCATCGCCGGCGTTTACGCCTTCTCCGGCCTCATGGCCCGCGCCTCCACGATCGGCACGGTCGAGGCCGAGCGGCGCACCACCCGGAATGTCATCGACGCCGTGCGCAAGGTCCAGGCCCTGCAGGAGAAGCAGTCCGTCCGCGGCCTCGCGCCCGACCCTCGCATCGGCAAGGAGCTTGAGGACCTCGCCCAGGAGCACGGTGTCAAGGCCGACGCCACGGGCAAGCGGCTGGTCATCCCCGAGAGCGAGGTCACCGGCGTCGCGGTCCCCGGCATCGCGCAGAAGAAGTACGTCGCGCGGTTCTCCGGTCAGGACCCGGGCACCGTCATCACGTGGCTCGCCGAGGTCCTTACCTCGCCGCGGACCACGGGCGTCGAGCTGTCGATGATCACCCTTCGGCCC
>JAEYNG010000156.1 GCA_023412695.1 Planctomycetota bacterium
CGGCCGGTTCGCAGGATTCGGCCCGCGCCGGCTCTTGATCCGGCGCGCCCTCGCCCCTCGCACGCATCCGCAACTCCTCGACCGTCGGCAGGTCCTTGAGTGTGCCCAGCCCGAAGGTCTCGAGGAATCGCTTGCTCGTGCCGTACAGGATCGGCCGCCCGAGCTCCTCCGCCCGGCCGACGATCGTGATCAGCCGCCGCTCGAGCAACGCCCGAAGGATCTCCCCGCACGCCACGCCGCGGATCGCCTCGAGCCCCGCACGCGTCAGCGGCTGCTTATACGCGATGATCGCCAGCGTCTCGATCGCGGCCTTGCTCAACGCGCTCCGCTCCCGTCCGCCGTGGAACCGCTCCAGCACATCCGCATACTTCGCGAGCGTCATCACGCGGTACCCGCCCGCGACCTGCTCGATGCGAAACGCCCGCCCCGTCTGCTCGTACACCCCGTTGAGCCGCGACATCGCTTCGCGGATGATCGCAGCGGGTCCCGCGGCCCGTTTCGCCCCGCGCCCCTTCGCGACGATCCCCTCCGCCGGCTCATCGTCCTTGGCCGATGCCTGCGCCGCCGTTTCGGCGTCGATCAGCCCCACCGCCGCCGCGATCCGCGCCCACCCCAGCGCCTTGTCGACACTGAACAGCAACGCCTCGACACCGCCGACCAGTTCATCGGAGACTTCAATCGGCGCGGCCGATCCCCGTTTCTCGCCCGTCTCGCCCGGCTCCGCAGCCGCGTTCTCAGACAGGTCCTGCGTCACGACAGCTTCCGGCGCCTCGCCCTCGGTCGCGCCCGCCGCCTTCTTGCCACGCTTGCGTCCAGTTGTCGCGGTTCCGCCGGGATCACTCATGTCCGCATGGTATCACGTCCCGTTCGCACGCAGCACGCCGCACATTCCCTACCATTTCCTTATGCCCCGCGCCCTCAAGATCTCGGCCCTCATCGCGTGCGTGGTGTTCATCGCCTCATCATGGGCGCTCATGCGGCTGGCCCAGGTCCGGGCGCAGGCCGACGCCCATGAACGTGGCCCTGCCGGCGTCGGCGACAGCGGCCTGCTGGACATGCCCGCCTCCGATGAACCCGCGCTCTTCGTTCCCGAGTTTTCGCTCACCGACCAGTCGGGCAAGCCCTTCACCCGCGACGACCTCAAGGGCCGCATCACCATCGTCGGCTTCGTGTTCACGAACTGCCCATTTGTCTGCCCCACCCTCACCGAGAAGATGCACGGCCTCTCGATCGCCCTCAAGAATGAGCCGGTCCGCTTCCTCTCGATCAGCGTAGACCCCGAGCACGACACGCCCGAAGCCCTCGCGGCCTTCGCCAAACTGCACGACGCCGACACCTCCCGGTGGACCTTCCTCACCGGCGACAAGGCGCAGATCAACGCGATCCTCACCGACGGCCTGAAGTTCGCGAGCACGCCCGACCCGGCCAACCCCATCACCCTCCCCGACGGATCAAAGATGGACAACATCGTCCACCCGTCGTGGTTCGTCCTCCTCGGCCCCGACGCGGAGGTCCTCAGCCTCTACCGTCCGAGCGACGAGATGAACATGCAGGTCCTGCTCGACGACGTCCGCCGACTCGCCAAGGACCTCCCCAAGCCGTAACACCGATACCGATCACCGGCGCATCGCCGCCTCGATATCCTCCGGCGTCTTCGGGATCGCGCTCGTCAGGTTCGCGTTGCCCGTCTTCGTGATCAGGATGTCGTCCTCGATCCGGATGCCGACCTTCCGGTCCGGCAGGTACACACCCGGCTCGATCGTCACCACCATCCCCGGCTTCAGCACGCCGTCCGGCGTCACGTCATGCACCTCCAGCCCGAGCTGGTGCCCGATGCCGTGGATGTACGCGTCGCCGAGCCCCGCCTTTTCGAGAATCTCCCGCGCCGCCTTGTCCACCTGCCACATATATGCGCCCGGCTTCGCCGCCTTGATCGCCGCGAGCTGCGCACGCAGCACGATCCCGTACAGCTCGCGCTGCTCCTTGCTGAACTTCCCGCTCACCGGCAATGTCCGCGTCACGTCGCACGCGTACCCGTTGAACTGTGCGCCCGAATCGATCACGAGCAGATCGCCGTCGCGGCACTCGCCGTCGTTATCAACATAGTGCAGCACCGTCCCGTTCAGCCCGGACCCCACGATCGAGCCGTACGCCACGCCCTCCGCGCCCGCATCGACGTACGCCCGCTCCATCGCGTGCTGTACGTCCCGTTCGCCCACACCCGGCCGCAGCGTCGCGAACGCCGCGCGGTAGCCCATCGCCGTCGCCGCCGCCGCACGCTTCATCAGCTCGATCTCCGCCGCGCTCTTCACCGCGCGCAGCTCCGGCAGCAGCATCGTGCGGTCCTCGATCGCCACGCCGGGGATCTTCTCCTGCAGCTTGCGGAACACCGCAAGGTCCGCGCTCACGCCCACCGACGTGTGCGACGCGAACGGGTGCAGGCAGGCGAGCTTCTTCGCCCGCCTCGCCGCGATCCCCAGGAACCGCGGCAGCGACGCGGTGCGCATCACCGTCGCGAAGCCCGTCCGCTTCCGCAGCGGCTCGCCGATCATCTCGCGATACCCGTCCCATCGGTCCAGCTCCGGATCGATCGGCCGCAGGTACAACGAGATCCGCCGCTTCGGGTCCTCCGCCGTCGGGTCGAACAGCAGCGCCGCGCCCAACTCGCTCTCGAGCCCCGTCAGGTAGCGGAAACTCGCCTCGCTCTTGAACTTTCCGATCGCCGGCCCCGGGCCATCACCCGAGAACACGATCCCCACCGACCCGCCCAGCGCCTTGAGCACGCGCTGCCTGCGTTCGGCATATTCCTCGACAGAGATCAACGGCTTGGAAGACTTCGACGATGAGCGTGTAGTCATGGCCCAAGAAT
>JAEYNG010000427.1 GCA_023412695.1 Planctomycetota bacterium
AAGGAACAGTGTGCATGCAAATCCCCTTTCACGAGAAGAGATGAAGCACATCCGCCGCGGAACGCGGCGAGACGTGAACAACGAGCGGGTTGTCGGGCCGACCCACGGCCCACGAGGTTCGTGCAGAGCCCATCGCCCGCCTGAGGCGGCGAGGGCTCGCGGGAAGAGCATACTGACGAAATCCAACCGTGCAAGGGCACTTGGAGGGATTTCGTTCGGAATTTCTTTGTGGCGATCTAAGTCTTGAAGCTTCGGGAACTTACAGCGGAGGAGGCGTCTCCACGGAGCGGCCAGGTCCTTCCACAGAGGTGTCCACATGCGCCGGCGCGGGCGCGCCGGGTGGCGCAGCGGCGCCAAAAAACACACAACCCCCGGCGTCCTTGCCGGGGGCTGTGTACTTCTCTCGCAAAGGTCAGACGACTCACCCTTGCAGGGGCATGGGCGCGTCCGTGCGGCGCCCGGTTATTCGTTTCGTCAGCCCGCGAGCATGGCGGAGACGGTCTCAATCTGCTCGGGGAGCTTCTCGGCGATCTGGTTCATGGCCTCGGCGCTCATCTTGAGGTCGGCGAGCACCTCGGGCGGGACGGTGGTGTCCATGACGTCGAGGCGCAGCGCGCCCTTGAGGTTGCCGGCGAGGCGGTCGGCCGCGGCGACGATGGAGACGAGCGTGCGCGCCTCGTGCGGGAGGTCCTGCGGGCGGTGGTGGAAGCCGGTGACCATGGCGAAGGAGCGGGGGAACTTCCACTTCTCGCACAGGCCCTGGCCGAAGTCCTGGTGGGTCGCGCCGAAGACCTGCTCCTCGGCCTCGAGCATGGAGCACGCGGGCGCGCCCTCTGCGCCGTCGGGCATGACGCGGCCGATGACCTCGATGAACTTCTGGCGGTCGTACTGGATCTCGACGATCATCCCGATGTCGTGGATGAGGCCGGCGAGGAAGGCCTCGTCGGACAGGCCGAGCTTGATGTGGTCGGCGATCATCTTGCTCGCGGAGGCGACGGCGACCGAGTGGGTCCAGAGGTCCTTGGCGGAGAACTCGGGCGTGAGCGATCCGCCGCGGAACAGCTTGGCGAGGCTGGCGGCGATGGCGATGTTCTTGACGGCGTTGAGGCCGAGGAGAACGATGGCGCGGTTGATGCTGCCGATCTGTCCGGGGAGGCCGTAGAAGGCGGAGTTGACGACCTTGAGGATGCGCGAGCAGAGCGCGGGGTCGTTGGCGATGACCTTGTGGAGGTCCTGCGCGGTCGAGTTGGGGCTCTCGACCAGCTCGATGATCTTGAGGGTGATCTCCGGGAGCGTCGCGATGTGAGAGATCTCACGGATCGCGGCGGCAACGGCCTGTTCCTTGGTCAACGGCTGAGTCGTCATAGCCTCTCCCGGTGCGGGCGTGCGCGTGTACAAAGCGGTCGATCTCGATGTAATCGGTCCTGCGCGGGCGTCACTTTGGTGAACATGGGAGGGGAAACGAACGCCGATCCGGCGATCACGGCCGCGCGGTGCGCGGGCGGGGTGCAAAGCCCGGAAAGCGTGGCTTATTGAACGGACAGCCTTGTGTCGGCACGCGCGGCGAAGGGATCGCGGCGGTGACCGGTGCGGGCGGTGACAGGTCCGAGAACTCGCCACGGCACACATGCGGAGAGTGGCGGCCCATCTTCGGGGGCATCGAGGGCGATTGATCGCCGCTGCTGTGGTGCGCGCGCGGCGTGCGGGGCCGGTCGGGCTTGTGCTGGCGACGATGGTTGTGCTGCTTGCTCTCCCGCCGCCACGGGCGATGGCCGGGCCGGGCTTTGATCGTGAGATTGTGTACACGCGTGCCGCGCCGGGGGCGACGGTGCGCGCGGTGCGCGTGACGTATGACCCGTCGGCGGCGGATGCGCTGACGATCGGCACGGCGCGGGACATCGCGGCGACGGGCGGCGCGGCGGGGGTGTGCGTCGGGCCCGATGGAGACCTGATCGTCGCAGGTGGAGTCGGTGCGCCGAACGCGGTGCACAAGGTTCGCGCGGCGACGGGCGCGTTTGTGTCGGCGTCGCCGGGCGCGGGCTCGCCGGTCGCGCTGCAGGCAGCGATCGACCCGGCAGGGGACAAGGCGTGGGTGGCGTGCACGGTCGGGAGCGCATCGCGGCTGGCGCGCGTGCCGCTGTCGCCGTTTGCGCAGGGCGTGGCGTTCCCGGTGAACGGCGCGGACACCTCGGTGTCGCACGTGTGCTTCGGGCACGGGCGGGCGTATTACGTGACGACGGGCGCAGCGCCGGGGACGGGCGCGTTGGGGGTGATCGACTTGGGGACGTTCGTGACGACGCGGCTGGTGAGCGGGCTGGACCGGCCGCGATCGGCGTGCCTGGATCCGCACACCGGGCACGTGCTGGTGTTCGGTGCGACGACGATCTGGCAGGTGGATGCACGGCCGGGCGTTGCGTCGGCGGCCGTGTCGCAGCTTGATCTGTCGGGCGCGGTGGCGGGGGTCGATGTGTGCGCGGGGACGGCGGACGGGCTCGGGCATGTGCTCGTGCTGAGCGCGACAGGGCACTTGGTGATGATTGATCTGCGCGCGACAAGGCAGATCGGGCACGCGGGGAATGTCGTGTTGGCGAGGCCGCTTGAGGCGGGGGGCGTGCTGAGCGGGCTTGTGCCGCTGACGGGGCCGGGGTCGCTGCGCGACGCGGCGTGCCTGTGGGACAGCGGCGTGTTTGACGGTCGCGACGGGCTGCCGTCGCATAACTCGTGGATGCACGGGGACACGCGGACGGCGGGTGACTTTTACCTGGGCCCGGGCGTGCACCGCGTGGATTCGATCGGCGCGACGATGTTCACGGACTCGGTGTTCCTGACGGGGCTCGTCGAGGTGTATGAGGATTGCGACGGCGCGCCTGGCACGCTTGTCGGCTCGTTCGCGGCGAGCGTTACGGACACGGGGGAACAGTTCCAGGGGATGCGCATCGTGCGGGTCGAGGCGGTGACGCCGGGGCTGTGGCTCCGTGGGGGGCGGAGCTACTGGGTGAGCGCGGTGGGGATCGGCAGCCTCGACGGGTCGGACAACTGGTACTGGGGCACGGCGGGCGGGCCGGGGGATGATGACCCGCCGGGGACGCCGAACCGCATCAGCGGGAAGCCGGCGGTGTTCCGCGCGCCGAGCCAGGGCGTGACGGAATGGACGGCGACGGACCAAGCGGGCTGCGGGTGCACGGACTTTGCGTTCGTGGTACGGGGGGAGACGTGCAAGGTATTGCACGACAACGGGCCGCGACAGGCGGAGGGGGAAACGCCGATCGTCGGCGGGCCGGCGATCATCTCGACGACGAGCTCGGACGCGCGGGCGGCGGACAACTTCCGCGTGCCGCCGTGTGAGGAGGACGGGGGCGTGCACGTGTGCTTCGTCGAGGCGGCGGTGTACACCAACTGCCTGCCGGTGCGGGGCGTGGTGGAGGTGTTCGAGAACGACTGCGCGATGCCGAGCGGGGCGGCGTTGCACGC
>JAEYNG010000190.1 GCA_023412695.1 Planctomycetota bacterium
ACTGTTCCCTCCCAACCCCCACCCCGCGCGGGAGTTTCCCCCCACGATGGCGCGTCCGCGATCACGAAGCCGGGTCAGCGTGTCCGTCCCCGCCCGGCAGGGCACGGGGTATCTGACGGACCCGCTGCTGTCGAGGCGGACGGAGCTGGTGCTGCGCGAGCTGTCGGCGTTGCCGACGCTGCCGACGGTGGCCGCGAGGCTCCTGCAGCTTGGTGCGCAGGAGGAGCCGGACCTTCGGGAGATCGTGCGGCTGATTGAGGCGGACCCGACGCTGACGGCGCGGCTGCTGTCGCTGTGCCGACGCGCGGCGAACCGGACGCGGCACCCGATCACCACGGTCGAGATGGCGGTGGTGATGCTGGGGCTGGACGCGGTGCGGTCCTTGGTGCTGAGCGTGGCGATCTTTGACTGGTCGGGGAACCTGCCGCGGAAGCAGACGGGCAAGGCCGCGGCCGCGCCCTCGGGCTTCAACCGCGTGGGGTTCTGGCAGCACTCGATCGCGGTGGCGTGCGCGGCGGAGCTGATCGCGCGGGAGCTGCCGGAGCCGGACGTGCATCCGGAGGAGTGCTTTGTCTGCGGGCTGGTGCACGACATCGGGAAGCTCGCGCTCGAGGTTGTGCTGCCGCGGGCGTATGGACGGGTGATCGACCTGACGGAGACGCGTCAGGGGAACATCGCGGACTTCGAGCGGCCGATCTTGGGAATGGATCATCACGCGGCGGGCGCGCACATCGCGGCGATGTGGTCGCTGCCCGAGACGGTGCGCGCGGCGGTGGAGCTGCACGGGACGCCGTATGAGCGGCTGCCGGAGACGCCGGCGCGCCGTGTTGTTGGGATCGTGAGCATCGCTGATGCGCTGTGCCGGCGGCTGGGGCTTGGGTGGTCGGGGAACATGGCGGCGACGCCGGACGATCGGGAGCTGGCGGAGCGGATGGGGCTGAACCCGGAGCGAGTAGAGTCGCTGATCGCGCGGCTGTACGAGGCGACGAGCTCGCGCTGCCGCGACCTTGGGCTGGGCGAGGAGCCGAGCCAGCAGCTGCTGATCGAGTCGATCCTGCGCGCCAATGCGCGGCTGGGTCGGCTGAACCAGGAGCTGAACGAGGCGAACCGCGCGCTCGACGAGGCGCAGCAGCGGCTGGCGGAGTCGCGGGCGATGGTGCGGCTGGGCGAGATGACCGCGGGCGCTGCGCACGAGTTGAACAACCCGCTGACGGTGATCTCGGGGCGCGCACAGGCGCTGCTCTCGCGTCTGCGGGACGAGCATGACCGCGGATCCGCGCAGTCGATCGTGGATGCGGCGGGTCGGCTGACGGACTTGATCGCGCGGCTGCACCGCATCGCGAACCCGCCGCGGCCGGGGTTCCGGCCGTCGGACCTGAACCTCGTGATGGAGGAGGTCATCAAGCGGGCGAAGGTTCGGTGCACGGGCCGCGCGGGGCCGTCGGGCGTGCTGGGGGTGAAGCTGACCTTGGCGGAGGGGCTGGACACGGCTCGGCTGGACCCGGCGCTGATGGCGGACGCGGTGACGGAGATCGTGGTGAACGCGATCGAGGCCTCGCCGCGGACGCCGGTGGAGGTGCGGGTGCAGGAGGATCCTGCCGACGCGTCGCGTCTCCTGATCCAGGTCGTTGACGACGGGGTGGGGATGAGCGACCACGCGCTCGAGCACGCGGTCGATCCGTTCTTCTCCGAGAAGCCCGCCGGCCGGCAGCCGGGGCTCGGGCTTGCGCTGGCGCACCGGCTGGTCGCGCTGCACGGGGGGGAGATTCATCTTGCCAGCAAGCCCGGACGCGGCACGAGCGTCACCGTCGCGCTCCCCGACTATCGATGGTCGCGGGAGGGCTCCATCACCGAACAGCTGCGCGATGTCGCGCCCGTCGTCGCCACAGGCGCGAGCGTGCAGCGGGCAGCCTGACCAATCCCTTTCACCCATGACCCCAGACACGAGGAGCAGCTCCATGGCTCGAGCATCGCACTCGTCACGCGAAGTGACGCCACCGCCCGGTACCAATGTCCCCGTCCCTGTCACCGGCTCGATCGAGCTGAAGCCGAAGCCGCGGCCGGAGGCGGAGGACGCGGGGCTTTCGTCGCCGCGGGTGCTGATCGTGACGAAGAACGGCGCGCTGGCGTCGCGTGCGCTGCGGGCGCTGGGGGGGAAGGCGATCTATCTGCTCGCGCGGGACGCGGTGGAGGCGCTGTCGATCCTTCTTGCGGGGGACGCGACGCGGCCGCTGCGGATCCATGCGGCGCTGATCGATCATGCGTCGTGCGCGGCGGAGTCCCTCGACCTGGCGGGTGAACTTGCCAAGCGCGGCGCGGGCGTGCTGCTGGCGGCGAGCAAGGCGGACGCGGCGCTGGTGGAGCTCGCGGGCGCGCACGGCTGCCGCGACGTCATCGCGCCGAACTTGCGCGTCCCCGAACTTTCGCGGCTGCTGCTCGGCGCGGCGGGTGTGAAGACCGGTAGCGCGCAGCGGAAGCGTGGAGCGCGACGGCTGCGAAGACTGGACGGTCTGTGCGGACGCGCCAAGCGCGGGACCGCGCGTGAGGCGCGAGAGACCGCGGCGGAATGCACCGATCAGGTTGGCGGCAACATGGAGTGCGCTGCCGCTATGAACCAGGTCACCACCGCTACCGAGTTCAAGACCCTCATCAAGCACGAGCTCGACATCGAGCAACTGCTGCGGACGACGCTCGAGTTCGTGCTGGCCCGGTCGGGCCCGACGAACGCGGCGGTGTTCCTGCCGACCACCAGCGGCGATTACTCCCTCGGGGCGTACGTCAACTATGACTGCCCGAAGGAGACGGTGGACATGCTCCTAGACCACATCGCCAACACGATCGCTCCGAAGTTCGAGCGGTCGGTGGGGATCATCCAGCTCAGCGACGCCCGGAAGCTCGACGAGTTCGCCGGGGGCGACTCGGCGTGGCTGGGCGACTCGGGCGTGATCGGCTTTGCGTGCCGGCACGAGGGAGAGGTGCTCGCGATCGTCATGCTGTTCCGCGACCGGCTGTCGCCCTATGGGCCGCTGCTGATCGACCAGCTCACGACGATCGGGGAGCTGTTCGCGTCGCAGCTCGCACGGGTGATCCACGTGCACCACCGGCACTTGCCCAAGGACCAGTGGGGCCGCATCGGCGACCCGCCGCAGTGCGACGACGAGGACCTGGCGGCCTGACCCCCCACCCCTCCCCCCACTTCCCCCCTTATCAGCTCATCCTCCGGGTATGCCGGACGGCCGCACGGCTTGTGCCGCGCCTCCGTAAACTGCACGCATGTCCCGGCCCGGGCTCATGTCGGCGCTGGCTCCTGGCGCGGTCGCTCTCGCGTTGCTGTGCGCGTGCGCGAACGATGCGCGCCCGCGGGGCGGGGGCGAGGTCGGGCCGGTCGCGCCGATCCTGGAGCCGGACCGGCTGGTGATCCATCCGTTGACGCGGATCGGGATCGACGCCGCGGGCGACCCGGTGATCGTCTGCCACTTCGACCTGCGGGATGACTACGGGCAGCCGGTGCGTGCGCTGGGCTTGGCGCGGGTGGAGCTGTTCCGGCCGGGGTCTGAGTTTGCGGACGGCTCGCAGATCCAGGACCTTGTGTGGCGGACGGATCTCACGACGCCGGAGGCGAACGCGCGGCACTACGACGGGCTGGTGACGCGGACGTATACGTTGTCGCTGGGCGGGTTGCCGGAGTGGCTGCTGGCGTGGCACCGGGGTGAGGGGCCGGCGGGCGCGGTGTCGCCGACGGTTCGGGTGACGCTGTTCCGCGGCCGCGAAACGCCGGAGGGGACGCTGTCGGATGTGTTCAGGCTGAGCCGGTGACTTTCCGAGCGGTCACGCGGCATGCAGCGTTCTCGCCTGGCGCATCACGCGTGAGCGGAAGTACCGCGAGAGGTCGTCGGGCGTGCGGAGGTCCACCCGTCGGCCGATGATCGAGGACAGTTCGAGGATCATGCCACCGAAGCCGATCATCCCCGGCGTTCGTTCAGGCTCGAACTCCACGAGCATGTCCACATCGCTCTCGGGGCCGAAGTCGTCGCGGAGGATGCTGCCGTAGAGCGACAGACGCCGGACGCCGTGCTTGGCGCAGAACTCGGATAGGCGGCCCTCGGGGAAATGAACGCCGTTCACGACCATACCAGGATTGTACATCATGGCGAAATGACCGGGCGAGGTTCCTAACAGCGCTTTGGCGTTTACCGCCGGCCACCTGCCCCCGCCGGCGCGCCCTTTTTCATCCACGGCTTGCCGCCCCCCCCGTTGCCGTTGCGGCCGTTCATGGTCTCAACGGTGACACCGCCGACGACGCGGATGCACCCGTCGCCGAGGCGCTTGGAGAGCTCGGCGACCATGGGGACGGAGAGGCGGACGCGCATGTGCGGCGAGGCCTCGAGGCGGATGCGCTGGTCGGGGAGATCGACGACGAGGTCCATCGGGAAGGCGGTGGCGCGGTCCTCGGCGCTGAGGGAGGCGACGGGCTCGATGGGCGCGAGGCGTTCGTCGCCGCCGCCGAGCGCCTCGCCGCGGACGATGGCGGCGAGCTCGCGGAGGGTCTTGG
>JAEYNG010000270.1 GCA_023412695.1 Planctomycetota bacterium
CGACCGCGACAACGTATCTGGCCGATGACCTTGTGGCAGACATGCGGGTCGTTTTGAAGCGCATTCGACAGCCCGAACTTGTCAAGCGCCTTGGTCTTCGTGAGTTCCAAACACTCCGAAAGCTGCGGCACACCACCTTGGATCGCGGTTCTGAGCGGCAACCCGGGGGACGGAAAGACCGCGTTCCTCCAACGGGTTCGGAAGCGATTGAGTGAATTGGGTGGAACGGTACTCGACGAGAATGCCGCTGGATGGCGCATCCAACTTGGGGAACGAACGTACGCGGCCGTCTACGACGCCTCAGAATCCCATGAGGGCAAGTCCGCCGATGCTCTCGTGGACGAGGCCCTTGCGCCACTCGCCGGGTCGGAGCCGCCTTCCCAAGCTTACACAGCATCGATCGCTGTAAACGATGGTCGCCTATTGGCGTTCTTTGACACACATGGCAAGACGCGTTACCCCTGGCTATGGGAGCGGTTGTCAAGGGCACTGTTCCGTGGCGGGGAGCAGGCGGACGGGATGATCCTCGTTGATCTCAAGGCTAGGGCACTTGTCGGTGCGACCGTTGCGGACCGCTCTCTCTTTGGCGGCATACTTGATCAGTTCACTTCTCCCGCCCGCTGGGCATATTGCGAGCAATGCTCCGCCCGAGAAGATTGCCCGATTCGCTTCAACGCCCTCTCCTTCCAACAAGCACCGTTGAGAGAGCGAGCGACATCACACTTGTTGGAGGTAAGCAATGAAGCCCGTTGTTCCGAAGGCCCTACGTGGTTACGCCTTTGACCGACTGATCGGCGTTGAGTTCAACGACTTCGATGTCGAGCGCTTGCTGCCGAGTCTCTTCTACATCACAGTCACCCGAGGACGGCAGGTCGCCAAACGCGTGAACAGCGAGAAGGACCTGTCGAGGTATGTTGAGACTCTGTCCCAGCATGCGAGAATGCGTGGGTTCATGGCATTGATCAACTGCTGGCTATTCGTGTACACCTTAAAGCTGGCATACGCGACCAATGACCTTGTCGCCCGTGGCCAGCTTCCCATTGCAATGACCGTGCAGGACGCCGCGACTCCGCCGGAGATCTACGTCGATCTCACTGGAGAGCGAGGCGGGCCGAGTGACCGCCTCGCCCAGACCTGTGTTGAAATGCACCTGGAGGAGGTGCGAGCGTTTTACCAGAGCATCATGCTGCTCCGGACGCTCGACCGGTTCCTTGACGCTCTGCCACCAAACGCCGCAAATGCAAAGAGCCTTCGGGCTCAACCGACGCCATTCTATTTCCAATCGCTTATCAATCTTCGTGGCAACATCCACGTCGAGGCTCGAGCCGCTGCAGATATCCAGACAATCCGCACCGAGACCGCGGCCGCCGCCAGCGGTGCCGAGGAGATCGCGGCGGTCGACGCCGAATTCGACCGCCTGATGTCCTCCGCCGGTCCCGACGGAGCGCTGGGCACCCTTGTTCAGCTGCTCGCGGACGCCCAGGAGTCAAACGGTGTGCGGGCCATCATCGCGTGGTTCTGGAACACTGGCGGCCTGGGCAAGCCGTACGGTCTATTGAGCGGCAATCTCCGCGGCAATCGACGGTGGCGCTACATCATGGGGGACGACCTTCGCCGTACGTGTTCCTCTCCCTGGTCCGTCTTTCAAAGCTCGCGGCCGAGATTGCCAAGAAGGGGACGCTGGGGCCCAACTACGAGCTCGCAAACAACCTCAAGACCCGCTTCGACCTCATCCAGAAGAAGGCCGGAGCGTTCCTCGCCCAGGAGCGAGGCATCGAGCCTGAGCGGGTCCGTTGGAAGCCCAGCACCCTGCACGACCTCCGGCGCACCTACGGCACCAGGATGTCGCGCGTCATCCCCATGCACGTGCTGAAGGAGTACATGGGGCACGCCAAGATCACGACGACGCAGGAGTACTACCTCGCCGCAGAGACGCAGGACGCGGACCGCGCGCGGGAGGCGTTGAACGCGATGACGCACGACGAAGACCGGTCGACGAAGTCAGGACGCATGTCGGACGCATGTGACCAAAAACAGCCCCAAACCGACGCGCGCGTGACCGGTCCAAAAAGCAATAAGCCTCGGCTACACCGAGGCTTACGCAAGCGAGGCGGACGGGACTCGAACCCGCAACCACCGGATCGACAGTCCGGTACTCTAACCAATTGAGCTACCGCCCCAAGTTGTCGCTTATCCCGCGGGACGCGTTCGCGGCCCATGAAAGTCAGCCGAGAAATGTAGTCTGGCAGTCGCCGGTGTCAAGCGTCGCGGCCACTGTTCGTGCGATGCGCCGTTCTCGGACGCGTGCCGCGAGCATTACCGCGACTGGATCACGTGCCGGAGAACTGGATCCCCGAGCTGCCGTCCTGGATCTTGAACGGCGTGCCGTCGGGCGAGATCTCGCGGACCTGCATGTAGACCCACACGCACGCCGCGAGCAGCGCAAGCACCGCGAGGAACAACAGGCCGGTGTAGACGTTCATCGACGCCCCGCGCTGGATCTGCCCCCCCGGCATCTGCATTCCGAACTGGCTCATGATCTGCTTCTTTCGTGCCGGCGAGCGCCGGCGTGGATGATTCGTGTAGGAACTCGATCAACGTTCATGCCGCGAGTGGTGCACGCGGCGTGCAACGTTTCACCACGTCAGGCGGCTGAGGACGGTGTCGCCCTCCTCGACGCTCACGGAGCGGCCGTAGAGGTTGAGGCGGCCGACGGACTGGCCGGGCTCGACCGTGGTGATGACGACCGAACCGATGAACTGGTCGGTCCCGCGGACGATGTGCATCAGTGAGTTCGCCTTGACACCGCGGTTCGAGCCCTCGGAGATCACGACGAGGTCCTCGCCGGCGGGGCTCTTGACGACCTCGAGCACGCGGGCGCGGATCAGCGGCGCGTCCATCTCGCGGGGCTCATCGGCGGACGACGTCGAGCCGCGGCCGGCGTTCTGCATGGCCAGGCGGGCTTCCTCGAGCTGCTCCTTGAGGGCGCGGCTGCTCTGCTCGAGCACCTCGCGGGCGGACTCGAGATCGTTGATGCGGTCAACAAGCTCGATCTCACGCTTGCTTGCGCTGAGAAGCTCCTCGCGCAGCGCGGTGACCTCGCCGTGGTAGTTGGTGATCAGCGTCGCCTGCGTCTGCGTGGTGATGCCGAGCTGCGCGATCTGCCCGCGGATCGCGTCAAGCTCGTTCTGCGTCCGCTGGAGCGCGGCGATGCGGTCGGTCCGCTCGCTCTGGAGGGAGCTGACGATCTTGTTGGCCTCGGCGAGCTGGGCCTCGAGCGTGCGGGCCCGCTCCTCGGCGCTGACGCGCTCCTGGGCGAACTGGGCGACCTCGTTCTTCGACGCGGCCTCGGCGGCCTGCCGCGCGGCCTTCTCGGCGTTGAACGTGCCCCGGATCTCGGTGGCGTTCGCCGTGTACGACATCGTCAGGGCGGCGAGGACGAGGCAGAGAACGGCACAGAATACGACCAGAATCTTCGTTACAGCGTGCACGGGTGTCTCCTGACGGGTACCGTCGCCCAGTCCTTAGGCGGGCCAAGGGCTTGTTTCATTGGACCGGCGACTCGGACGCTCTATCCGCTTTCGCCGCCGGATGGTTCGACTCGACTACAAAACTCCTTCCAGACACCCTTGGCGCCACTGCCAGAGGCTCTGATCGGGGCGTGTTTGATACCCCATTTGGGCACGGCTGTCAACAAAGGCCCGCTGGGGAAACTCGGCACCCCACCCCTTCCATCTCTCCCGCCCGAACTCTAGCGGTCGAGACCACCCGCGGACGAGGTGATCCGGACAATCGCGGAGGCGGCCGCCACCCGAACACGGCCCGACGGGTCGTCAAGCATGGCCGTCAACGTCGGCAAGTTCTCCAGCCAGCCCGTGTCGCCGTACACCAGCGCCGCCTGGGCCCGAAGGATGTCGCTCTCGTTCGCCTTGTACTGGTCCGCGATGAAGCTTCCCTGCCGCCGCCCGAGCTTGGCCAGCGATGACGCCGCAGCCAGTCGGATCTCCGCCGGCAGCGGCTGCTTGTCCCGGTCCCACTCGGCGGTCAGGTACATCAGACGGTCCACGGATGCGCGGTCGCCGATCTGCCCGACGATCTGGGCGGCGAGGGCGGTCGCCTCGAGGTCCTCGGCCCGGGCGGGGAAGAGGGCGGTGCGAATGTCGATAAGCCCGTCGTCGTCGCCGAGCTTGGCTCGTGCCTCGGCGATCTGGAGTTCCATCAGCCGGACCGCCGCCGGCGAGGCCTTGGCAAGCCCGTGCCGGTGCGCTTCACGCAACGGGCCAACGGCCGACTTCTCGCCAAGCTCGCCGAGCACGAACGCCGCCTGCGCGCGGACCTGCGGGCGTGGCGAGTTCAACATCTCCGCGAGCGGCGTCGGGTCAACGGGCTGGTCGCACCTGAGCAGCGCGAAGATGGCGTTGGCGCGGACCTGCGGGAACTGGTCGCTGATCAGCGGCCGCAGTTGACTGGCAAGCTCCGTGAGCCTGGCCTTGCCGACCGCCATCGCGGCGATTCCACGCACAGCCGGGCTGCTGTCGGCCAGCGCGGCGCCCGCGACGCCTTTGAGCCGCGGAGGCGACTGGATCAGCGCCTCGATCGCGTTGGCGCGTTCCTCGGCCGACTCACCGCTGGCGGCCGACAGGAGCAGGCCGAACGCACGCTCGCGGAGCTGCGCGTAGGCGATGGTCCGCTCGGCGAGCGAATCGCCGGCGGGGATGACCGGTTCGTTGACGACGAGACCCGACTCGGCGTCGTGCGATGAGTGTGTGTGCGTATCAGGGTTGATCTGGCGTCGCGCGAGCGGTTGTTGATACGGGCCGCTGCATGCGACGAGGGACACCGCCGCGGATGCGCCGAGGATCCATCCCCATGAGTGTGCAAGCCGGGAAGCGCTCATCCTCTCTCCTTTGCGAGTCGTCACCTCAGCCCCGCACCACCCGCCAAAGCCACCAGAGCCCCGCACCC
>JAEYNG010000404.1 GCA_023412695.1 Planctomycetota bacterium
ATCCACAACAAGGGCTACAAGGGCGTGCTCGGCATGGAGCACGGCAACAGCCAGAACGGCAAGGACGGCGAGCAGCGCGTCATCGCGGCGTATCGCGACGCAGATTCCTTCTGAGAGGATTGCGTGAGGCGAGGTGGGCGGCCTGATAACCTGGATGAGCATTGCTTCATGAATGCTCCTGCGCGGCACGTGCAGATGAATTCGTGTGATCCCTTGCAGCGGTCACCGCAACGGTTAGACTTCGCCCGCGGCCGCCTGGAAGCGGGCCGCGCACGAGGAGAGATCGATGAAGCCGCATTCGTTTCAGGATATCGCTATCGCCGCCGCAGCCTTTGCGGCCGGGTCGTCCGTTGCGGTCGGCTCGGTGCTGACGTTCGACATCACGCCGATCTCGAACTTCCAGAATGTCCCCGACAACTACGGCGATCACGTGACCGCGACGACGATGGGCAACTTCTCGTATGGGGCCGATTTCGGCTTCACGCCCAACATCGAGGTTTCGTACACCCGCGGCCCGGCGGACCCTGCGCTCTGGACGACGGGCTACGGCGATCTCGTCAACATTCTCTTCGAGGACGCGGACGGTGTTGGTCAGCTTGAGGTGGTGTTCACCGCCGACGCCGGCTACAACGCGCGTCTCCACTCTTGGGACATGTCGGCCTTCTCGAGCGCCTTCAGCGCAGACCCGACTATCAACTCGGTCACGGTCCTGGATGGCGCCGGCGCGGAGCTTTTCCGGCTCGATAACGCCGTGATCTCCGAATCGACGCACACAACGTTCGAGTTCCTGACGCCTCTTGAAGCGCCCGTGTTGCGGCTGCGCTTCGACTCGGCGAACCTCGGCACCCTCAGCGATGACATCGCGTTCGACAATATCGCCTTCAGCCAGTCGCTGGTCCCGGCGCCGGCCGCGGGCGCGCTGTTGATCATCGCGGGCGGGATGACGCTTCGTCGGCGTCGTTGAGTTCGACGCCGCCGGCGTGGTGTACCGATCCGCTACGATCGGCGGATGTCGCACACGACGCCTGATATCCGTCTTCGTCGAACCGAGCCTGGCGACCTCGCCGGGCTCTTTGTGATTCAGTCCGATCCCGAAGCCAACGCGATGGCGGGCACGAAGCCGCGGTCGCGTGCGGAGTTCTTCGCGCGGTGGGACGACATCTTCAAAGACAGCAGGATCAATGGTCTCGTGATCGAGCTTCGTGATGAGGCATCGGACGGGCACATGCTTGTTGGCAGCATCGCGTGCTTCCAAGCCGCGGATGAAGGCGGTCGCGATTGCGTGGGCTACTGGATCGCCAGGCGGTATTGGGGGCGGGGCATCGCGTCGCGTGCTCTTGAGCGCTTTCTCCACGAGGAGTGTCGCCGTCCGTTGTATGCGACCGCCGCGAGTTCCAACGCCGCGTCGCGCCACATCCTCGAGAAGAACGGGTTCCGGCTTACGGGCCTGCGTGTGTGCGAGGAAACGGAGAGGTACATCGGCCGCGAAGTCGCGGAGTTTGTGCTCGAATAGATGCTTCACTTCGTACTGCCATCCCTCTGCATAAAGAGGTACGTCGAAGCTTCATGAACACTTGCATGCAAGTTGCGAGCCCTATTTAGGGGTGGCAATTGAAATTGCAAAATTGATCTTGACGCGGCGGTGGTTCTCTCGCATCATCGCCGCCGAACTTCAGTCGTGCACGCTCCTCCTGTTCCGAGCGGCACGTGTGCTACAGCGCGGCTGCGACCCCGAGTGTCGCGGCGCCTTCACTCAGTCGAAACTCCGCGAGCGTTTCCGAGAAGGAGGCCCGATGGCCCGCATCGTTCATATTGTCCTCGTATTGGTGCTGCTGGCCTTCTCCACACGTGTGGCGCACGGCGAGCCGACGGTCACGCTCTCGGTGGCTCCCGGGCCCGGCCTGACCGTTGAAGTCACGCTCTCGGATCTCGCGGCCACACCGGTCGCCGGCTACCAGGTCATCCTCACCTACGACCCATCCCAATACGCGTTTATTGCCGGCGAATACGACCTTTCCGCGTTCGGCCTTGCGATCATGAACCCGATGACCGGCGTGAACGGGACAATCATCCTGGCCGCGGGCATCAATGCCTTCGCGGGCCAGCAGCCCGTCACGGCGGACGTCACGGTCGCCACGCTCTACTTTGAGCCGAGCGATGGCTCGTGCGTGCCTGAACTGCTGATCGCCGCCGACTCGGTCCCGCCCACGCGACTGTCGGACGCCCAAGGTCAGCCGATCGTTCCGCTGGAACTGGTCTCGATCGAGCGGGAGTGCATCGCCGATTTCGATGAGAGCGGCACGATCGACGTCCCGGACATCTTCGCGTTCCTCAGTGCATGGTTTGCGGGGTCGTGCCGCGCCGATACCGATGGCGGCGGGCTGGGTGTCCCCGATATCTTCACGTTTCTTAGCTTGTGGTTTTCACGTTGTGCGTAACTGCAACAGGCAAAGGACGTTGCGCACGCGGTGAAAGCGGTTCGTGCGTCGACGTACCGAATTCGGTTTGACAGGTTGTAAAAACTTTCTTAGACTCGCGACCGGTTAGGAGAGACCCTTGGCGACGGGAGTCGTTGGGGGAAACAACAGGAGAGAGAGCTATGCGTGGGAGTGTTGGG
>JAEYNG010000489.1 GCA_023412695.1 Planctomycetota bacterium
CCCACGGGGATGAGCACATCCCGCTGGCGGATTCAGGCGGGGGCTCGGGGCTGGAACTCGCCTTGGAGGATTCGTCCCCCGGCATCGGCGGGTCCGGGGCCTCGGGCTCGGACCTCGCGATCGACGAGGGCGCGAAGGAGCGGTCCGGCATCTCGATCTTTGACACCGAATCGACCGAGGAGGGAGACCCCTCGGCCGTGACACGTATCACTCAGACGACGACGACCGATCAAATCTCGCTGGAGTCGGTCGGCTCGGGCTCCGGCCTGCTCGACCTGACCCGCGAGGGCGACGACACCTCGCTCGGCGCGGACCTGCTGGAAGATGTCTACAAGAACGATGAGGGCATCGGCGCGGATACGACCGGAGCCTCGGGGCTGTTCGAGCCCACCAGCGCGGCGTCGGACGTCTCGCCGGGCATGGGCGCGGGTGTCCCGGCGGTCGCCATGATGGCCGCGGAGCCGTACGACGGCTCGGGCTCGGGCCTGGTCGGCGGCGCGGCGTTCGCTGGGATCCTGATCGCCGCGTTCGCGCTGGTCGCGACGCTGAGCGGGATCATCGGCACGGGCGACAACCCCGTCGTCTCGCTGGTCATGGGCCAGCCGATGATCTGGGCGGGCATCGGCGTCGGCGTGCTGGTCCTGGCCATCCTGATCGGGTGGTTCCTCGGCAAGCGGACCGACTGAGCGAGTGACTGAATATCAGATCACAAGGGCCTGTGCCGTGTGCGCAGGCCCTTGTTCTTTCTGGACTTAGCGGTCCAGACGGCGGGAGTCCGCGGCCCACGCGTTGCGGCCGACGATCGCCGCGGTGATCAGCGCGCAGACGCCGAGGGCCTGGAGGATGGGGTCTCGTCGGGAGACGCCCGCGGACAGAACGCCAAGGCCGAGCAGGACGAGGACGAGGACCATCGTCCACGCGGCGCGGCTGGCAGGCTTCTCGGCGTCGAGCTCCTGGCCGATGTCGGTGGCGTCCCAATCGACCGCCGCGCCCTCGGCGCGGATGGTCCGGAGGAGGTCCTTGGCGTCGTCGAGGTCGCGCTGATAGACAAGAACGCGGGCCTCGCCGACGGGCAGGCCGGCCCAGACCTGTGCGGAGGCGGTATTCACGACCTGGGCGGCAAGGCCGCGGTGCCGCAGCGCGGCGGCGACCGTCTCGGCCTCAAAGGCCGTCCGGGTCGTCAGCAGCACGGCAGTGGTCTCGTCGCTTTCGAAGAACATGGCTCGCCCGAACAGGTGGAAGAGGCCCCAGACTGTAAGGCGGTTGCCGGTTCGGGAAGTGTTCCACGTGGAACATTCGGCGCGTGAGCCGATAAACCGACCAATGGATCCGAACAACGAACCGCACAAGAACGGGGTGGGTGCTAAGCGTTGGGGGAAAGCCACCCGGAACGTGGAGGAAGGGCAGTTCCTTGCCGGACCTCGGACGCGCAGCTTCGAGGCGTGGCGCGTCCTGAAGATCGCGGCGGAGTTCATACGCGGGTTCCGGCGGCTGCACTTCGTCGGGCCGTGCGTGACGGTGTTCGGCTCGGCGCGGTTCAAGGAGGATCACCGGTATTACGAGATGGCGCGGGACGTGTCGGCGCGGATCTCGAAGCTGGGGTTCACGATCATGACCGGCGGGGGGCCGGGGATCATGGAGGCGGCCAACCGCGGCGCGCGCGATGCCGGCGGCCCGTCGATCGGGTGCAACATCACGCTGCCGATGGAGCAGTCGCCGAACCCGTATCTCGACCGATTCGTCGAGTTCCGGTACTTCTTCGTGCGCAAGGTCATGCTGGTGAAGTACTCGTACGCGTTCGTCGTGATGCCGGGCGGCTTCGGCACGCTGGACGAGGTGTTCGAGACGCTGACACTTGTTCAAACAGGGAAGATCCGGGACTTCCCGATCATCCTGATGGGTAAGGACTACTGGGAGCCGCTGCTGACGTTCTTCCGCGAGCGACTGATCACCGAGCGGACGATCGACCCGCGCGACCTCGATTTGATGCTCGTGACCGATTCGCCGGAAGAGGCGGTCGATCGGATCGCCGACGTTGCGCAGAGCACGTTCGGGTTCAGCTGGACGCGGCAGCCGCGGCAGAAGTGGCTGCTGGGCGAGGGCTGAACCTTATTCGGCGGGCTGCTCGACACGGAAGAGCGCGAAGACGTACTTGCCGAGCTTGTCGCCGCCGACGAGGCGCAGGCGTTTCTGTTCGATGGCGTCGAGGTATCGCGCGCCCTCGCCGCTGTGCTCATCGGTGCGGATGAGCAGGAAGCTGCCGGCGTCGGTGACGGGGGGGAGCTCGGCGCGGTGCATGCGCGGCTTGGCCCAGCGGATGTCGAGCTCGCGGCCCGCGTCGCGCGCGGCGTGCTGCGCGTACAGGAGGATGTCGGGGCGGGCCTCGATGAGGTCGTCGGCCCAGACGGTTGCGCCGGGTGGGAGCGCGGCGGCGATGGTCTGGCCGGCGGACTTGCCGGAGGGCTGGTTGCTGCGCATGGCGGCCGCGGTGTTGAGGATGATGGCCACGCCGGCGAGGACGCCTGCCCATGCGGCGGGGCCGCGGACGATGAACCGTTTGAGGAAGGCGCGGCGGTTGTCGGTGAAGCCGGGCCGTGCGAAGGGGCCTGTGCCGCCGCCGGCGAGGCCACGGACAACGTAGCCGACGATGGGCGCGAGGAAGATGCTCGCGGGCATGAGGTAGCGCGGGTTGCTGATGCCGCTGGTGGCATAGATGACGCAGGCGGCCAGCCATGCGAAGGCGCACGCGCGGGCGGCAACGACACAACGCGACCACGCGGGGTCGGGGGAATCGCCCTCGGCCCGGGCCTCTGCGCCGAACGGGACGAGCAGCGCGAGGGACATGGGCAGCGTGGCGAGCAGGGCCACGGGGATGACGGCGAGGACCTTGGCGGGGCTCTGCCAGAGAAAGCTGCCGGTTTCGCGGACGGCGTCGGGGTCGTTGTTGATCGCTGCGGAGTGGCGGAGGGTGAAGTAGGCGAGCGTCTGTG
>JAEYNG010000021.1 GCA_023412695.1 Planctomycetota bacterium
CACTCGCGCCCACAGACCGCCCCCCCACCCGCGGGGCGCCCGCCGCAGCACTCGGACTCCGCGCGACCACGCTCAAGGCCCGCGGCTCGTTCACGCACACGACCACTCACCGGGATGTCGCGTTCACGGTCTATGCCGCGCTGAGCAGCGATGCGTGCGCGGCCGGCCGTCGATGGACACAACGGTCACGCCTGCACGAGCTGGGCATCTCCAGCGCGCAGATGCGCACCATCGAGCTCGGTTCAAACAGCATTATCACGGTGCCTGCCGCTGCGGCGCGGCGGGCGCGCCCTGCGCGGAGAGCTGCTGGCTCAGCTCCTGGACCGTGATCAGGTTTACGTGCCCGTCCATGTACAGAACGGCCACCTTGTCACGCACGATCAGCGGGCTTTGATAGGCCAGAATTGTTTGCTCAGGGCGGTCATACTCCGACCACGGCTTTGTCGGCGGAACATAGAGATATGACGGCTCGGTGCGTCCCTCCGCGTGCGGTGAGACCAAGCTCTCTGGCGCGACGAGCCCCGCGTCCACGAGCCGGTCGAGGCCGTCGGGCGACTCCGGGAACCAGTCCCGGTTTGCATTGGCATACGTACCGAGCGCAATGCCCACCTGCTGGAGTTGCGTCACGCTCTTCAGGTCCCGTGCAGCCTGCCGCGCCTTGCCGAGCGCAGGAAGCATGATTCCTCCCATTACACCGATGCAGTTGAAGACGGTCGCCACGATCGCCAGGACGAGCATCCCGATGGCAAAGCCCTTGCCCCTTCCCGGAGCGGCAGGCTTCGCGATCGCGATGATCGCGAGGATGATGCCCACAATCCCGACGAGCGGGATGATAAACCCGATGACCGCGCACACCAGCGCGGCGATGGCGAGGCCGTTTCCGCCTGCTTCGGTCGTGGGCTGAACGGGCGACGTCTGGAACTGCGACATTGGTGACTCCGGGAAGGAGCCAACAGTATACCAGACCGCGCCAAATCGCAACTGTCTGTCAATACATATGTTAGGAACCGGATTCGGTTGCGCTCAGCACTTCTTGCACGGTCGTCAGGCCGCGGGCGACCTTCGACATGCCGTCATTGCGGAGCGTGACCATGCCGCGCTCGATGCACAGCCTGCGGAACTCGGCGACGTTGGGGTTGCGGGCGATGATGTCGCGGAGCTGGTCATCGACCGTCAGCAGCTCGTAGATACCGACGCGTCCGGAATAGCCGGTGTTGCGGCAGCGGTCGCAGCCCTTGGCCAGCCACACACCATCGGCGTCCATGCCGTTCATGCCGAGGAACTCGGCCATCTCCTCCGTCGGGGCTTCATTGACCTTGCAGTGCACGCACAGCCTGCGGACCAGCCGCTGCGCCAGCACGGCCCGCACCGCCGCGCCCACGAGGAACGGCTCGAGGCCGATGTTCACAAGGCGGGTGATCGAGCCCGGCGCATCGTTGGTGTGCAGGGTCGAGAGCACCAGGTGGCCCGTGAGCGCGGCCTGCACGGCGGTCTGCGCCGTCTCAAGGTCGCGGATTTCGCCCAGCATGATCACGTCGGGGTCCTGACGCAGCAGCGCCTTGAGCGCCTTCGCGAACGTCATGCCGATCTTCTCGTGCATCTGCGTCTGCGTGATGCCGTCGAGGTGATACTCGATCGGGTCCTCGACCGTCGAGATGTTCATCGACTGCTTGTCCATCTGGCGCAGCGACGCGTAGAGCGTGGTCGTCTTACCCGAGCCCGTCGGGCCGGTGACCAGCACGATGCCGTGCGGCTCGTCGATCGCCTTCTTCCAAATGACCAGCGCCTCCTCCGAGAAGCCCAGGTCGTCGAGCCCGACGTTGATCGACCGCGTGTCGAGGATACGGAGCACCGTCTTCTCGCCCGTGCCGTTGGGCAGCGTGGACATACGCAGGTCGAGCTTGCGCCCGGCGACGGTGCAGCGGATGCGCCCGTCCTGCGGGAGTCGCCGCTCGGAGATGTCGAGGTTGGCCATGATCTTCAGACGCGACGTGATCGCGTTGGCCATCCCCGCCGGCGGGTTCATCATCTCGAAGAGCACGCCGTCGATGCGGAACCGCACCTTCAGCTTCTTCTCCGCGGGCTCGATGTGGATATCCGACGCGCCCTCCTTCACGGCGGTCTGGATAATGTAGTTCACGTAGCGGATGACCGGGCTTTCTTCCGCGGCCTTCTCGAGATCGACCTCCTGCGATTCCTTGGCCTTCTCGATCTGGACGTCGCCCTCGTCGACCTCGCTGAGCAGCTCCGAGATGTCGACGTCCTTGGCCTGCTCGCCGACACCGAGGATCTCGACCGCTCCGCGGACATCCGACGGCGGCAGCACGACCAGCTTCACGCCCGTCACGCCGAGCCGGCGCCGGACCTCGTCGAGCAGGAACACGTCGTCAGGGTTCGCCACGCCGATCACGAGCCGCGTCGGGGCGTTCGGCCCGCCGCCGATCTTCACCGTCCGCAGCGGCAGCACAAGGTGCTGCTTGCAGAACTCGGGCGTCAGGCGCTGGGTCATCACCCCGTCGAATCCGCCGTCGAGCCCCTTGTGCAGGTCCACCCGCTCGAACGGAATCCCCGAGAACGACGCGATGCCCGATGCGATCTTCACCTCGTCCGCGCCCTGCTCGACGAGCACGTCCGTCAGCCGCCGCCCCGGCGAGGCCTTCACCACCTGCTGCGCCGCTGTGAGCTGCTGCGCCGTGATCGACTCGCTCTGCACGAGGAACTCGCCCAGCGGCGTCGTCGCGACCGTCTCGTCCGCGCCCGGCTGGTACACCGTGTCGAGCGTCTGCCCGACCGACGTCCGCGAGCCCTCCGGCCCCTTCACCGGGACCGAGGGGTCGTTCTCAACCGTGATCGACTCCTTGAACGATCGCTGCCCGCTGGGCACCGCCGGCAGCGGCGAGAACGCCTGCTCGGCCTTGTCGACCGAGTGCTTCCGGGCGGGCCGGTCGTCGGGCGGCGTGATGAGCGGGCCCCGCGGCCGCGGCCTCGCCGGATCGGCGGCCCCCTGCTCCTTGACGCCCAGCTCGTTCAGGATGTCGTCGATGTCGAACTTGCCCAAGGTGTTACTTCTTCTTCCGGGGGGACTTCTGGTCGTTGACCGAATCGAGCGAGACTTCGACGATCTGTCCGTTGGCCTCGAGCTCGACGCTCCGCGGGTGGATCGCCTTGAGGATGAACAGCTCCTCGATCTCCTCGCCGACGCGGTACAGCTCGCCGTTGATGCGCGCGACGCCCGACGCGCCGCTGGCGTCCGCGCCCATGATGCCGTTGAGCTTCATGGTCTCGAGCGCGGTCTCAATCATCCGGCGATGTGCCTCGGCGTCGCGACGCATGCGCTCCTGCCGCGAACGCTCGGCCGCCGCGGTCTGGTCCTCACCCACCGGCGCGGAGTCGTCGGTCAGGAGGTCTGCCAGCATGAACGGGTTTTTTTGCACCTGCTCGGGGGGAACTTGACCGGTGACCGACGTAGCAGCCAGGTCCTTCAGGATCCGCTGGTGGTCGGCCGTGCGCGAGCTGGGGGCCTTGGTCACGTCGTAGTCTGGCATCTTCGTCGTGGCGAACGCGGCCATCGGGCCGATGCCCGCCTGACGCATGCCGTAGACGATGCCCGCGCCCGCCGCGATCAGCACGGCCAGGGCGATGCCCTGGGTGGACTTCCACGTCTTGCGCGGGCCGGCGGTCGTCTCGACCGGCGCGGCGTCGCCGCCGGCCGACGACATCGCGTCGAGGCGGAACGTCCCGCCGACGACGCCCTCGGGGGCCTTGTCGGACGGCTTGGGAGTTTCTGCGGTGGGGTTCAGGTTCGTCACTGGTTGTCACTCCGTTCGCCCTCGTAGTAGATCGACAGCACCAGCTTGGTCTTCATCTCGCCGTCAACCTTGTCCGAGCGCACGATCGAGAAGTCCGGGATCCGCATGATGCGGGGCAGCTGCTCGAGCTCGAGCAGGAACTGGTAGAAGCCGTCGAAGTCACCGGTGATCTCGATGTCGATCGGCTGCTCCATCGCGAGGCCGGCCGGCGATACTTTGTCGGACTTCTTGAACTGCGGCACCCGCAGGCTGCTCTTTCCCGCCAGCGCGGAGACCTGCCGCAGCACGTTGTCCATCTCCTTCGTGCCCGGCAATCGCGCCTGGATCGCCTCGATCGCCTGGCGGACCTGGTCGTTGGCGCGGGCGAGGTCGTCGGACTGCGCCGTGGCCTGGCGCAGCTTGTCGAGCATCGCCTGCTTGTGATCGATCTCCTTCTTGGCCTTTTCGATCTCCATGTTCTGCGGCTTGAACACCAGGAAGTACGACGCGATCGGCAGCGTCAGGAGCACGGCGAAGAACAGCAGTTGCCTGAGGGCGAGGTTCACTTAGCGGTCTCCTTCTGCTTCGGTGCGGGCGGCGTCGGGCACCTCACGCGGCTGGGTCGGGTCCATCGGATCGATCGCGAGCACGCGCCCGATCCCCGCGACGCCCGGCCGCGGCGGCAAACGGGGCACCTGCAGCGGCTCGATGTGGCGGGCGTCAGCGTTCCCGCGGAGCGACGCCTCGATGCGGAACTTCCGCATGTTGACGTCCGAGATCTTCACGTCGCCCGAGTACAGGATCTCGACCTTGTCGAGCAGGGGGCAGTCGCTCAGCGCTCGGTGGTAGTCGGCGACCTCCTCGTCGGCGCCGGCCAGCCCCAGGATCTCGAGCTTGAACTCGTACTTCGGGGCCTGCGGCTTGGGAGCCGGCAACGGCTCGTTGGACTTTGCGCCGCCGGCGCCGGGCCGGGCCGAGGCCAGCGAGCGGGGCTTCGCGGTACTGGGCGCCGGCTTCTCCTTGGGCTTGGCCTCGATCACCCGCTTGCTCTTGAGGTTGAGCTCGGTGAGCGTCAGGTTCTGCGGCATGCGGTTGATCATCTCGGCGAGCAGGATCGAGCGGGGAACCTTCTCGATCAGCGCCGTGGTGACCTCGGCCTTATCGAGCATCTCGGCCTTCTGGGCCTCGAGCTCCTTGAGCTGCTCGATCTTCTTGGTCTCGGTCGCGTAAGCCTGGTTGATCTCGTGCTGGCGGGCCTTGACCGAGGTCCACTGGCGGTTGGTCACGAAGAACGCCGCGACCACGCCGAGTGTCACGACGACGAAGAGGAAGACGGCGATCGCGAGATTGCGATTCTCCGCCTTCTTCTCGACGTAGTCCTCGGGGAGGAAGGACCCGCCCATACCCGGGCGACGGTTGTAAAAGGACATTGAGGCACTCCTGCTCGCGAGGCAACGCTCGATCAGAGGTCAGTGGGGCACAACGACAGTCCGAAGGCCACGGCCCACCCGGGCTGCGGCTGTGAGAAGTCGATCCCGGCGCACGGCTCCGAGCCGGTCCTGGCCATCCGCGCCAGCGGGTCGGCGACCTGCGCGGGCAGCCGCAGCCGCTTGGCGATGTGCTGGCACAGCCCGCGGTGGCGGGACTCCCCGCCGATGAAGATCGCCCGCTGCACCCGCCGCCCGGGGAAGATCGCCTCGTAGTAGCGGAGGCACCCGGCGATCTCGTCGGTCAATACCTCGAGCTGGTCGCTCAGGTCGAACTCCGGGCCGATCGGCGCGGGCTCGGGCTGCAGGCGGATGTCGCCGCTGAAGCCCGGTGGAGCCATGCCCGTGCGACGGTCCTCTTCCGTCAGTGTGTCCCCGGCCTCGGGCTCGCCGTCTCGCAGACGCGCCCCGGTCGCCGACAGCATCGCCAGCCCCGCGGCACCCGGGGTCTTCGGGCCCGGCACAGGCAGCGACACCAGCTCCGACGAGCGGAGCCGGCGCGCCCGCGCCTCGCCCACGTCGATCTCCAGCATCCGCGCAACGGCGTTGTCGAGCTCGCGCCCGGCCATCGGGATGGTCTTCGCGAAGACGATGTTCGTCCCGTGCCCGATTGTCACCTTGGTGGTGCCGTGCGCAAGGTCCAGATACAGCGTCGAAAGGTTCACATCCTCGGCGCGCCGGTTCACGTGCGCGAACGCGGCGATCGTCGCCGTGAACTCCGGGTGCATCCCCACGCACTCCAGCCGCGCATCCCGCACCGCCTGCATCATCCGCGACACCAGGTCGCGCGACGCCGCGAAGCAGATTACCTCGGACCTTGTTCCCCCACTCCCCTGCGGCGACGCGCCCTCCACGGGCACATGCCGATAGATCAAGGAGTCCGGCATCACCTGCAAGTGTTCAGAGACCGTGGACTCCACAAGCCCCTTCATGTCGAGCCCGTCGTTCTTGGCGTACTGCATGTGCTTGCAGAACATGTGCGCGGCCGGCAGCCCGCACACCGCCCGACGGCCCTTGAATCCGGCCGCGCGAATGACCTTCGGCAGCGCCTGAAACTGGAACGCGAACCGCTTGGCCGCGTCCTCTCGCAGGTTCTCGGGCACCTCCGCCGACGCCGCGGCGACCAGCGACGGGGTATCCCCGCCCTCGATCTGCAGGATCTTCAGGCTGGATACACCGAAATCGATCGCGATCGGGAGTGTCCCTCCCGCGAAGTGCCCCAGAGCGGCGGACTTCATGCGACCGAATGAGAACGCCATGGGGCCTCGCCTCCAGAACAAATCCATGGCCGGGCAGCCACCCGCCCGGGACACTCAGTCCGTGGATCGACCCGCTCCGCCGCCTTGTTGAGATGGGCTGACCCTCTGGAAGACCGGGAAGGCTTACCCCTTCGGACCAGCCCCACCAGCCCGCGCCACCCGCAACCCCTTTGGCCCCGTCCGAGAACTACAGCGTGAGCATCTCCCCCACCAGTTCCGCCAGCCGCTGGAGCGCCCCGCGGAGATCCCACCGCTGGAGCGACCGCTCGCCGGTCGTGTTGCTCACCACCCAGATCTCGGCGAACGGCAAACCGGGGTGCAGCCTCCCCAGCACGTGGGCAGCCGCCGCGCCCTCCATCGCCTCGGCCACCGCCTCGGTCCGGCGGGCGATCTCCGCAGCGGCGGTATCACACCCCGAACAGGTCGAGACGGTGGCAATCCCGCCGACCATTGTGGCAACAGGTTTCAATGCCCCCAGCAGCCGGGCATCCCCCGGGACCGCCAGCCCTTCGAACGGGCCGAGCGGAAACCCAAGTTCGGGGATGCTCTGAAAGCCCGTCGGCGAACCCACCCCCTCATCCGCGTACAGGCTGCGATCGGCCAGCACGACCGAGCCGATCGGCAACCGCTCGACCGGGAGCAGCGTCCCGCAGATACCGACATTGACGACCGCGACGTGCCGGGCAGGATCGACCGCCACCGCCACGCCCGCGCCGGCATTCACCTTCCCCACCCCTGTTTCGAGCAGGTCCACGCCCGGCACGAGCGGCTCGGCCCGCCATTTCCACTTGTCCACACCGCCGGCGCCCTGGGGCGCGCCAAGGCCCAACCGCACCGCCGCGGCCTCCGCCGGGGCCGCCACCACCACCAGAACGGTGCCCCCTTGAGCAAACTGTCGAAGCGGACCGGGCATGGCCGACAGCGTATGGTGAATCCCCGTTGAACGTTGTCGTGAATTACCTGTGTTCGAGCGACCGGAAGGCGTTTGACCGGTAAAGCAGGCAGGCGGGTCCGCCGTGTCGTCGGTTTTCGTGTCTGAGCATCGAAGAGGTTGAGCAATGGCAGCACACCGGGCATCCCGAGACGTCGTCACTCTCCGCCGCGCCGGCGCGCTCCGCAAGGCGGTGATCGGCGTCGCTGTTGTCGGCGGCGTTGTCGCGAGTGTCGCGGGGCTGGTCGCCGTCACCGGCAAGCCGCAGCCCGCCGCGCCCGCGCGGGGAGCGATGTCGCGCCAGGTGGACGTCTTCGTCGCCGTGCGTCAGAACTTTGATGTCACCACCACCGCCACCGGCGAGCTCCGCACCCGCAACCAGATCGAGCTCCGCAACCGCATCGACTCCGACACGACCATCACCGAGATCATCCCCGAGGGCCGGCGGGTGAAGGCCGGCGAGGTGCTCGTCAAGCTCAACGCCGAGCCGATGGTCGAGCGCCTCGACGAGGAGACGCTCGCAATCGAGTCCTCCCGCGCCGCGCTGGTCGAGGCGGAGGAGGGGTACGCGATCCAGGTTTCTGAGAACGAGTCGGCGGTTCGCGCTGCAAACCTCAAGCTCGCCCTCGCGGACCTCGATCTCGAGAAGTGGCGCTCCGGCGAGGTGAAGAGCAAGCGGCTGGAGCTGCGCCACAACCTCGAGCGCGCGACCAAGGAAGAACAGCGCCTCCGCGAGAAGCTCGAGAAGAGCCGCAACCTCCACGAGCGTGGCTACTACAGCCTCGACCTGCTCAAGCAGGACGAGCTCGCGTGGGAGCAGTCCCAGGCCGACCTCGTCAAGCGACAGCTCGAACAGGAGGTCTACGAGGAGTTCGAGTACACCCGCGACGAGCGCCAGAAGCTCTCCGACGTCGAAGAGGCCAAGGCCGAGGTCGAGCGCGTCCAGCGCCAGAACTCCAGCAAGCTCGCGAGCAAGGAGGCCGACCGCAACAACAAGCGCCAGGCCCTCGCCATCCGCGAGCAGAAGCTCGCCAAGCTGCGCGAGCAGCTCGCCGCCGCGACGATCAAGGCCCCGTCCGACGGCCTCGTCGTCTACGGCACCTCCATCGAACAGTCGCGCTGGGGCAGCGACGAGGGCCCGATGCAGGTCGGCACGCGCGTCTATCCCAACCAGCTGCTCATCGTCCTACCCGACACCAGTGAAATGATCGCCGCCGTCAAGGTCCACGAGAGCCTCGCCGGCCGCATCCACCCCGGCCAGCCCGTCAACATCAAGGTCGACGCCGTGAGCGACCAGCGGTTCTCCGGCCGCGTCGAGAGCATCGGCGTCCTCGCCGAGCAGACCTCGCGCTGGATGGACCCCAATCTGCGCGAGTACACCGTCCGCGTCGCGCTCGATCGCGAATCCCTCTCCGACGGCCGCGGCGAGCTCCTCAAGCCCTCCATGCGCTGCGAGGCGGAGATCATCCTCGGCAACGTTGCCGACGCGCTCGTCGTGCCCGTGCAGGCGGTCTTCAACGAGGGCTCCGTCCGCTACGTCCACGTGCAGCAGTCAGGGCAGGGCGCGGCGCGCTACGTCCGCCGCCCTGTGCAGCTCGGCCAGCGCTCAGACCGATTCGCCGAGATCCGCGCGGGCCTGCAGGAGGGTGACCGCGTGCTGGTCCGCCGGCCGGAGCCCGGCGAGGTCATCCCCGGCCCGTGGGTCGAAGCCGAGCTCGCCGCGGCCGGTCTGAAGTTCGGCGAGGACGGACAGGTGGTGCCTGTCGGCTTCAACCCCGACGATCGCGGGCCCGGCGGCCGTCGCGGCCCCGGCAACGGCGAACGCCGCCCCGGCCAGGGTCCCGGCGGACCACGCCCCGAAGCGCCGGGCGATCCCGCCGATGACCCGTCGCCAGAACCCGCCGACGCAGCGGCGAACGCCGAACCAACCGACGACAAGGCTGCTTCCGAAACGCCCGCCGCAGAACCCGCGGCATCGACCGGCACAACCCCCGCCGCCGCGCCGACCGCCGGTTGACCGCGCCCGCCCCGTGCGCTGCATCGCACGGCCGCGTCTTGAGCTACGCTCGGCACCATGCGCCTCGTGCTCTTCACCGACACGCTTCACGACATCAACGGCGTGTCGCGGTTCATTCGCAACATCGGCGACGAGGCCGCCGCAGCCGGGTACGACCTGCACATCCTGACCAGCACGCACCTCGCCGCGCCGCCAGGTTCATCGCGGCCGTACATCCACAACCTTCCGCCGCGATTCTCGCGCCCGATGCCCGGCTACCCACCGTTGCAGCTCGCGCTGCCCCGCCGCGCACAGATGGTTGCGCTCGCCGCGTCCCTGCGGCCCGACGCAGTCCACGTCTCCACCCCGGGCCCCGTCGGCCTGCTCGGCCGGCGCTTCGCGCTGCGTCATCGCCTGCCGCTCCTCGGCACCTATCACACCGACTTCCCGGCCTACATCGACCATCTCTTCGACGAGCCGGTGTTCACTCGCCTGTGCACATGGCACATGAGGTGGTTCTACCGCCCGTTTGCGCGGGTCTTCACACGCTCGCTTGAATACGCCGCGAGCATGGAGCGCATCGGCATCCCCCGCCCGCGCATCGTGCGCGTGCTCCCCGGCAGCGGGCCCTCCGCATTTGACCCCGCGCTCCGCACCGACGCCCCCGCTCTCTGGCGGTCGCTCGCTTCGCTCGGCGTGCAGCCCGACAGCGCCAAGGCCCTCTACGTCGGCCGCATCAGCGTCGAGAAGAGCCTCCCCCGCCTCGCCGAGCTCTGGCCCGCCGTGCGCGAAGCTTGCGCACATCGCGGCGTTAACGCCCAGCTCCTCGTCGTCGGCGACGGTCCTTACCGCGCTGAGATGCAGCGACGACTCGCGCCGCACAACGCGGCCTTCCTCGGCTACCGCCACGGCCGCGAGCTCGCGGCGATCTACGCGTGCAGCGACGTGTTCGTCTTCCCCTCCACCACCGACACGCTCGGCCAGGTCGTGATGGAGGCCCAGTGCTCCGGACTCCCGGTGATCGTCACCGACAAAGGTGGCCCGGCGGAAGTCGTCCGCGATGGTGTCACCGGCTTCGTTCTGCCGGTCTGTAACTCAGCCAAAGCCCGCTGGCGCGACGCGATCGCTGATCTGCTGTGCGACAGCAGCCTCCGCCGGCGCATGGGCGCGGCAGCCGCGAGCACTGTCGCCCCGATGACAATCAGCCGCTCCTTCGATCACTTCTGGCAGGTGCACGCAGAATCGCTTGCGCACGCCGCAACTTCGACGCCGCGAGCCTCCCAGCGATAGATCCGCAGCACCGGCACGCCCCGCGGCCCGAACACACGCTTCGCCGCCTCGCTGATCTGCTCCTCGCGCCAATCGCTCGACACGATCACCGCGTCAACCGGATCCACAAGCTGGTCCGGCCGAATCACCGGCACTTCGTGCAGCGTCGGCGTCTTTGGCGCATCGTCGAGAAGCGCGACAACCTCGATCCCCCTGTTCCTCAGCGGCCAGATCGCGACCTCCTGCGTGTGACGGCCCGCGCCATACAGCGCAACGCGCCGAATCCCGTTCGCCGCGCACTCGAGCGCCAGCCGGTCCACCATCGCGATCTTCACGCGCGTCGGTAGTTCCTCTGGCTTCATCGTCACACGAGGCCGCATCACCGTCTGCTGCGTAGGGCCCGCCCCACCGTTCGCGGCCGCGCCTGCAACGTTCGTCCCGCCCGCCGTCACTCGCACCCGCGATGCTCGCCTCGCGGCGATCAGGTCCGCCGGGTACTCCGGCTGCACCTCCTGACCGCCCGAGCCCGTCGACACCGTCGCCTTGAACCGGCGCGACGCCTGTGTGTGCTCGATCACCGGGTCCTCCATGATCGCCGCATCGTCGAGGTCCGCGATGTACGTGTACTCTCGCGGCAGCCACATCGTCTCGATCCCGCGTTCGCGAGCCACATCCTCCCACGCCGCGTCGAGGTGCACCTGGTCCCATGTCCGCGGGTCCGCCTCGCACCGCTCTCGCCATCGCACCAGCAGCGCCTCGGCCTCCGGCGTCTGGTTGAAGAACACCGTGCCGCTGGCGAACATCCAGCCGAGCGCGCGGTGCACGGCAAAGTCCGCCGCCGCCCCGCGCAGAAGCTCCGGCGTCCGGTGCACGACGGCATCCGCATCCACCCACAGCACCGGCCGGCCCAGTGTGCGCCACCGATCCTCGATGAACTTCGCCTTGTACGCGCAGTTCGCCTCCCACGAGCCCCGCGGCTGCACACCGACAATCTGGTGCTCGAGCCCCAGCCGCACGCACGAGGCCTTCAGCCGCTTCGCC